>CAYNLJ010000461.1:0-1989 GCA_964398005.1 uncultured Caldithrix sp.
TGTTCAATGACATCGATTTTATTGAGCTCGGGATCGCTGGTTTGAACCACCTGACTTTTCAGCGGAGCAAGGCTCCAGACCAAAAGTACAAGAAGGCCTAAAAGTCTCCACAGACTATTTTTGCTGTTGTTTTTCATAAGCTTCATCCGCTAAAATCTTCATAGCCCGCTCAATCGGAATCTGGTAGATTCCCTTTGAGTAATCGAGTAATTCGTAATTGTTCAAAATTTTCTCTTC
Organism: uncultured Caldithrix sp.; assembly: GCA_964398005.1. Lineage (GTDB taxonomy): Bacteria > Calditrichota > Calditrichia > Calditrichales > Calditrichaceae > Caldithrix. Next base: position 238 of record CAYNLJ010000461.1, read on the forward strand.
TCTGGCACGCAGTTCTTTCAGTTCGGCGGACTCTTTACTGAGCACCATTTCATATTCCAATTGACGGGAGTAATAGCTGAAATATTCATTTAAGCCAACAATAATGCCGCCCAAAATGACCATAACCAGGATAGTGTAAGCAATAATTTTGCTTACATTAACATCACGTTTTTCATATCCACCGTTTACTTGCTGTCCCATGATCTTCACAGACTCCTTTTAACTGTTAACAAAATTAATGGACTTTGTCAGTTGTGGGTCGCCAACCGGGATTAAAGCATGGGCACTGTAGTGTTTCCAGAAAAGCATCAGAAAGATGGCAGCAAACCCTACAAACAAGGTTAAATCCATCCATGAGAGATGAATACCTTGAGGATGTAGCATCGGCACGGCATTCCAGTACAGATCCACCCAATGGGCAAACAGCGTCCAAAGTGAGATGAACTGTAAAAAGCGAATACTCCGCTTGGCAGCCCGGCTAATTAAACCCAAAAAGGGCACCAAAAAATTTCCAAAAACCAGAAATAAACCAAATACTTTCCAGCTTCCCTGCCAGCGCATCGAGTAGTAAAGCGTTTCTTCCGGAATGTTGGCATACCATATTAAGAAATACTGCGAAAAAGCCATGTAACCCCAGAAAATAGTGAAGGACAACAGCAACTTGGCCAGATCATGGTAATGTTCAATGGTTACCTGCTGCTGTAAAATCTGTTTACTGCGCAACACACTAAAGGCTAATATCATAAAAGCCAGCGCCCCGACAAAACCACCGGAAAAAATGTAGACCCCGTAAATGGTCGAGTACCATTCCGGTTGCAGAGACATCAGCCAGTCAAAGGCCGCAAAAGTAATGGTTAAGGCAAACAGCACCATGCCCAGTCCGGAAATTTTTCTCAATTTCTGTACCTGATCAGGGCTGCCTAATTTGTCCTGCTCCAGCGAAGTGCGGTAAAGTTTGCGCGCCACCAGATACCAGACCAGAAAATAAAAGATGGTTCGGATGGCGAAAAAAGGAATATTCAGATAAGCCGTTTTGGCCTGCAGAGCGTGGTGCGCTGCTACCACTTCCGGATGAGTCCACTCGTAAAGATGGTGCATGCCTAAAAACACAGGGATGGCGCCCAAAGCCAGATAAGGTACGGCCATCATTACCGCTTCGTTCAGGCGGCGTAAGACAATGCCCCACACGGTGCCGGTTAAATGGCTGAGCATGACAAAAAACATGGAACCCAGCCCTACCGATACCCAGAAAACCCAGGCGACCAGATAGGAAAAGAAGAACTGTTTTGAGTTAACAAACAATCCAATGGCGCTTAATCCAAAAGCGACAATGGCCAGTATTAACATCTTTCGGGAAAAGGTACCTTTGTCTGTTAAAGTAAATGTTTGATTGTCCATTTTCATTCCAATTCTCTACTTTATTTTTTCTCTTAATTCTTCGGGAACATCTTCAATGGTTGCATGCTGTGAACGCTGCAAGGCACGGAAGTAGGCTACAATAGCCCAGCGATCGTTCACCGGAATTTGATGTTTGTAAGACGGCATGTTGCGAATGCCATTACTGATCACGTCAAAAATATGGCCATCGGGATAGGCCCGCACATTGTCCTGATGAAAAGACGGTGGAGGCGGAAAGCCTCTTTTGACCACCATGCCCTGTCCATCGCCAACACGGCTGTGGCAGGGTGCGCAATAAATATTAAACCGTTGCTGACCGCGTTTCAGCAGCGCCATGTTTATTTCTACCGGAAT
>CAYNLJ010000462.1:0-1979 GCA_964398005.1 uncultured Caldithrix sp.
CCCTGTTCATCCAACAAATAGATCTCAATCTTAGGATTAAGAACCATCATATAATGGATGGTGTGCCCAATATCGGCAATATCAGAACTGTCTTTGAGCAGTGGTTCCAATTCGCGGGCCATATCACTGGCCAAATTTAAATTGAGGCGTTGATCCGCTTCTTTGTAATATTTATTCCAGGATTGCAGAGTAAAACCGATCTGCAAAACCCCTAAAATCACCAATAAAATTAAAAAAACAGTTGAAAGTCGTCCATAAAAGGAGTTAAAAAATTTTTTCATGAATTAGATTCTTCCGGAATTTCAAAACGGTAGCCTACGCCCCACAATGTCTTGATAAACTGTGGTTTGGTCGGATCACGTTCTATTTTGTTACGCAAGCGATTGATGTGTGAATTAACCGTGTGTTCATAACCTTCGTACTTATAGCCCCAAACCAGTTCCAGCAGTATTTCCCGGTTGTAAATGCGGCCGGGATGCCTGGCAAAGAGAACCAGCAGGTCAAATTCCTTGGCTGTTAATTCGATCGCTTTACCATCTAAAATGACTTTATGCTTTTCGGTATCAATTACCAAATCACCAACTTTTATTAAGGCCTGGTTTTCTACGTCGTTATTCTTTTCCTTTTCTACTTCAATTCTTCTTAAGATCACTTTTACCCTGGCAATAAACTCTCTAATGCTGAAGGGTTTGGTAATGTAATCATCCGCACCGATCTCGAGTCCCAGAACCTTGTCAAATTCTTCCGATTTGGCGGTTAGCATGACTATGGGCGTAAATCGATTGTGTTCCCGAATCCTCCGGCATACTTCGATGCCATCCAGTTCCGGCAGCATCAAATCAAGAATAATCAGGCGATACTCTTCATTTAAAGCCATTTCAAGACCGGTAATTCCATCGTGTGCTTTCTGAATTTCAAACCCCATGTCGGTCAGATGAATTTCGAGTAATTTTACGATTTTGAGGTCGTCTTCAATAATTAATATTTTGTTATTTTCATTCATTTTTCTGCTAAATCTTTTTTATTACATAAATGAAATTTGCTGCCATTTTATTCCGGTGCAAATCCAACAGGCTCCGGTCGGCTGTAAAAAAAAATGATCGGCTATTAAAGCCGATCATTTTTCTGTTAGAATTCAGCGGACCATTTTGATGGTTAATTTAGCCACTGGTTCCTGCCAGCCATATACGGCCGGGTCCAGATCGCCAATGCCCTTAATACCACGATGGTACTTAATCCGCTGATGGGTTGGAATGCCCTGGAAAGGATTGCCACAGCATGGACCGGGAATATGAGCGGCCAACTCTGTATTTTTCTCTGAACCAGCATCCAAAGCTCTAAGATAGTAAACGGCGGTTCCCTGACGAGGCAGACGAATCGCATCGACTCCGGTAAAAGCATCATTGGTATTAACCAACATACTTACCAGAGACAACTTGTGAAAGCCCGGTTTTGCTTTAATTCTAATAGAGCTTTTGCTGCCCGGTAAAATCACACCACTTCCCTGAGCGATGTCATAAACCTGAGGGGATTGGCTTAACATTTCTGTCATAGGCCCACTCACAGCGTCCTGAGCGATTTGAGCCAGTTCTTCAGAAGCAAAGCTTCCTAAACGGTAGAGATGAAAAAGCGGGGTGTGTGTAGCAAGCAACGGTGGAGAAAAAGGCTGACTAGCGCCATCAGCGGTAGCCGGTGTCATGTTCTCGATCGTAATCTCAAATTCAAACTCCTGATCCGCAGTGACATTTCTGTCAAAGCGATCTGCCTCGAGCGTGGCATTTGCTTCCACGCCCTGGTTTACGCCGGCCGGTTGCTGGTTACAAGCCCAGACCAGGGCCAACGCCAAAACCATCATTGATGCACGAACTAAGTGTCTCATAAAGACCTCCTGTTTGGTTGGTTTGTTAAGTGCAATCCTAAACTATGGGCCCATTCTAACAAAGAGTTCACAAAATGCTGAAATAAAGTTAAAGATTGGC
>CAYNLJ010000463.1:0-1970 GCA_964398005.1 uncultured Caldithrix sp.
GATAGCTTTTAGCAAGTTTTAAACGAATCCGATCCAGTTGCTGATTGTTAAGCGGAGCCTTCAGACAGCGAGTGTAATTTTGAATGGCCTGATCCACATCTTCAAAAAAGTCAAAATAAATATCGCCCCGTAATTCAAGCGCCTGCCATTGGTAAGAAGTTTTTACTTTGCTTTGCAGCAGCAGGTCGATTTCTTCCAGTGCCTGGTCAATGGTTTTCTGGGCCTCCTTCGTTTGGTCGTGTTTGGATAATGATTTTGCCCACAAAAAATAATTTCGTGAAATTTGATAAACGTATTGCTGTTTTGAAGCGTTCTGCCTGGTTTGTTCAATAAGCAGTTGCAATCCTTTGATGGCAAATTCATAGGCCTGATTCTGGCTGGCTTTGTAAACAAATTGCAACAGGTAGTTCGTTTTGGGCGCCTTTTGATGCAGTTTAAAGTAAATTCGAAAGGCGTTTTGAAAATCGCCATTGCGCAAATAAAGATCAGCTAAAATCTGTTGGACACCGGGATTGGCCTCATGCTCTTTCTGAAAAGTTTCAATGGCCTTAATCATTTGCCGAACAGCGCTGCTGTCAGAGGACATGGCAATGATTTGTCCGTTTACAAACGACAATTGTTTGGGGAAATGTTCCAGGTAATTCAAATAACTGGTGGCTGCTTTTCCATATTCAAGCTGAGCGCGGTAAAGCAAAGCGATGTCGCGGTAAAGGCCGTACTGACTTTTAGTCTTTTTAATGCCGGTCTGGTAAACTTCAATGGCTTTGTCGTACAATCGTAGTTCAATAAGAACATTACCCAACAAGCGGTACAGGTAAGCGTTTTGGCCGTGTGAATGCAGTAATTGCTGCCAAAGTTCAAAGGCCTGATCTCTTTGTTCATTCAGGTAGTAAGCTTTACCTAATTTTACCTGGTACTCTAACTCATTGGGGTACTTTTCAATCAGTTTTTTCAGGAATTCAATTAAATCCGGAATGCGTTTTAATTTTTCGTAACAGAACTGAATGTCGTTAATCACCATGCGATTGGTGTTGCCGGAACGGTAAAGCTGCAGGTACAGTTCCAGCGCTTCTTCGTAATTGCCACTGTTTTTAAACAGCAGGGCCATTTTTAACCGACTGTCGGTTTGAGCCGGCAATTTACCCACCAAGCTGAAAAGCAAAAGCAGCAGCAAAAAGAATTTGAATTTAGACAAAGCGTTGTAAAATTTCATCGCAAAGCGCCATTCCTTTTTGAGTTAAACAGAATTGGTTACCTGTTAATTCCGCCAGCCCGGAATCCAATAATTCATCGACTTTTTTACGATAGCACTCCAAAAAAGATCGTCCAAAATTCTTTTCGAATTCAACAAGATCAAGCCCGGCATAGGTTCTCAGGCGTAAAAAGATGTGCTCAAATTCTTTGGTTCGCTCATTCAAGACTTCGCAAAAATCCTGTGGTAGTTTTCTCTGATTCAATTGCTGTAAATAATAAGTTAGGGAAGGTTTGTTGCCCCAGCGCAACCCATTCCAGTAAGAATGCGCTGAAGGACCAAATCCCAAATAGGGCACGTGCAGCCAGTATTTGTAGTTGTGTCGGGAAAGGAGATCTCGGTTGCGGGCAAAGTTGGAAACCTCGTAGTGCAGGTAACCGTGTTCTGTTAAAAACTGATGGGTAAAATCGAAGAAATCCAACTCGCTCTCTTCGGTTGCGGGTGTGATTTGACCCTTTTGCATCCGTTTGAAAAACGGGGTGTTGGGTTCATAACTCAAATTGTAAGCCGAAATGTGTTCGGGATTTAAGTCAACGGCCTGCTGTAATGAACGTTGCCACGAATCTAAGGTTTGATTCGGCAAAGCAAAGATCAAATCCAGCCCGATGTTGTCAAAACCGGCCTGACGGGCAGATTCAAAGGCTTCTTTGGCCTGACGTGCCGAATGAATCCGTTCTAAAAAGCGTAGTTCCCGGTCGTCAAAACTCTGAATGCCAAT
>CAYNLJ010000464.1:0-1964 GCA_964398005.1 uncultured Caldithrix sp.
GGCAGCCCCTATTCGGTAAAAAACTATTACGAGGTCAATCCCGAATTTGGCAGCAAAGAGGATTTTCGTTCACTGGTGCAGGCTGTGCATCAGGCCGGCATGAAAATCATCATCGGCTTTGTGCCCAATCACAGCGCCAACGATTACGTGGAAATGGCCAATCATCCCGACTGGTTCATGCGCGATGCAAACGGAAATTTCACCCGTGAGGTCAAGGAGTGGAGTGATATTACAGATTTTAATTATGACAATCCCGAATTACGCAAACACATTATTGACATCATGAAGTACTGGGTTCAGGAGTTTGACATCGATGGTTACCGCTGTGATGTGGCCGGCATGGTACCCGATGATTTCTGGGAACAGGCGGTTCCGGAACTCCGCAAAGTAAAATCAGACCTGTTTTTGCTGGCCGAGTGGGAAGATCACAAATTTATTGATTTTGGTTTTTCTGCAGATTACAGCTGGAAATTTCTGCATGCCCTGTTCGATTTGCGTAAATATTCCAAAACCGTCAGTCAGGTGCTCAGTATTTACGAAGAAAAATATCAGCAATATTTTCCCGATGGCCGCTTCCTCAATTTTGTTGAAAATCATGATGAGCCGAGAGTCATTAAAAAGTTTGGCAAGGATTACTTCAAGCCTTATTCCGCTTTTGCCTTCACCATGCCCGGTCTCCCTCTGCTTTTCATGGGCCAGGAATTTGGCGATGTCAATTACAATGGCTCGGGTAGTTTGTTTGAGAAGGTAACCATTAACTGGCAGGACTTTGATTCTACCATGTACAATTTTTACAAGCAATTGATCGATTTGAGGCATGTGTTTCCGGTTAATCAGGCCCAATGGCAGACTGTGAAGGTCGATGACCAAAACCGTACCGCGGTTATTGCTGAAACCATTGAAGACAAGGCATTGTTCATGATTCTGAATTTTAACAATCAATCTCAAAAAGTTACTTTTTCATTGACGGATTCGCTGGCGCATCTGGTGAATCAGCCGGTTCAGGAATGGTTCAGCGGTAAAGCCATGAACCTATTGCAAAGCAATGAAGTTTTGTTGAATGCCAACGATGCAAAAATTCTAGTTAAACAGTAAAGGGCACCATCTGGCGCCCTTTTTTAATAACCTCCACAATATCAATTAAATTTAAAAATCCTCTATTCTCTCTGTTCCCTCTGTTCTTAAACCAAATTCTCTCTGCTACCTCTGCGCTCACATGCGGTTACCCATGCCAAAAAACAGAGAGGGATCTTCTAAAAAGTTCAATGCTTTTTGCAGCACGGCGTAGTGGGCGTCCTCTTCTTTAGCCAGCAATTCATAGAATTTCTTGATTTTCTCATCTTCAGCCTTTTCCGCTGCTTCCTTGTAAAAAAAGCGTGTAGTGTTTTCCAGGTCCAGGGCCATTTCAATAATTTCCTGGTCGTCAACGCCCTGTTCGCCTAAGTCCTCAATGGCTCCCTCCAACTGATCTTTTAGCCGGTTAAAAATCATCTCAAAGGTGGTCGGTTCTCTTTCGGCCAGTTTCACCTGATCCACGGTGTTGTTGGTAACGGCTTCGTACAATTTTTTAAAGCGTTCAATATGATTTTTTTCATCGTTGGCCAACCGTTCCAGCATGCGGCGTCCAACCGAATTTTTAACTTTTTGACTTGATTCGCTGTAGTATTTAAATCCTTCTTCCTCTAATTGAATGGATTTTTGCAGAACTTCTTCAATCGTTTTGGGGAATTCAGACATCGTAAATCTCCTTTCGGTTTGGTAAATCACAAAGGAAACTTACAAATTAAAACTGTGCCATTCAACAAAATTAAAGAGCTTTTTCATGGCATAATAGCAACACACAAGAAAATCAGAATTTCAAATTTTGTCAGATTTAATTTTTGGTACAAATATAATTTACGTAAATAATTTTTTAATTTAACTCGTGTTCTAATTAATAATTCATTGACATCCCGCAGATATGG
>CAYNLJ010000465.1:0-1964 GCA_964398005.1 uncultured Caldithrix sp.
CGTCTTTAGTGTGCACAGATCCAATAATACTGCTGCGGTTCCAGTTTTTAACATCGTATTCTCCGGGTATGAGCCAGGCAGGCACATTGATGGAGGCCGTCAACCGTGGATGGTTTAGGATGATTCCTGAAATACTCATCCAGATTAAGAATGGGATTAAAATCAACCCTAAAATTTTGTGCAACCAACGCGATTTGCGGTACAGCGATTTGATGGTCATTCGTTTTCCTCTTTTTTCCAGAATTCAACCGGCCAGCCCAGGTCGACCGGTTTGTGTAACTGGTGAAGCTTTCGTCCAAGTTCAAGAATTTGTTGCTTTGTAAGCGCTTTTTCAATAATTGGAAAGAATTCGCGTTCTTCAAACCGGATATGACTTTTCAGTTTTTCGCTGAACTCATGGATCAGTTGGCGTGACTTTTCATGATCTTCACAGGATTCCAGGTCGCGGATCAACTGATAAAAATCATGATGTTCAACGTACATTTTTTGAAAACCTTCCTGCCATAGGTCATCTTCGGCTTTAACCGTCAGGTACGCTTCTTCTTCCTTAAAATGAATGCTGAGCGCTGTCTGCCAGACGTGTAACAGGTAATTTTTGACCTCTTCAATTTCAGCGCCAAGCTGAATGCCTCTTTCTAATCTGAAGGAGAGCACCAGACCGTTATGATGTTCCCAGGATAAGGTTTCCAGTGCATAACTGCGCTTCATTTTTGCTCCATTCATTTACCGATGTAAGTGAAGTGTTCCTGCGGATTTTCCTTAATCACCGTGTGGTGCACTTTATAACCCGCATCATTCATTTTTTCGATTAAGGGCGCGGGTTCAAAATTGGTTTTTAGAAGAATGAATTTCCCCGCTTCAAGACGCTGCATTGTTTGCATTACTAAACCAAGCGGATGTTCTCCACGGTTTAACATCTCTACTCCATCGACCACCAGTTCCGGTTTTCCAGCCGCCCAGCCGGGAACGTCATGATTGGCTTCCACCTGTGGTGCCTCCTCTGCTTGTAATGGGGGTTGCCCTACATTTTGTCTGAGAACGTTGACCACATCTGTCACCTTCAATCCCCCTACCTGGGCGACCTTTTCCAATGTGGCAATTTTCATTACCGTTTTTCTTAAGATTGGGTTTTCCAGATTTTTGTAAAGTGGCGACAGGCTTTTTAAGGTCTCCTCGGTCTGCGGATAGGCTTTGAAAAGTTCACCTAACTTCGTAAATTTATTTATTTCCAGCTGATTCATAATTTTTCTCCTGAAATTAATTTTCATCGTAGGTTAATAACCGTCGTTCCCCATCCAGTTGTCGCAGTTCTGTCAAATCCTGGGTTACTTCTAGGGTGCCTAAGTATTCTCCTGAATCATTGTGCACAGCATAATAGGCAATATGAATAAAACGACCACCAAGGTTGATCCAGAATCGAGCTTTATCCTGTTTACCTTCTTTAAAATCCTTCAGAATCTGATTGACAATGTGTACACTTTTGGGGGGATGGCAATACTGAACTTTGCGTCCCAAAATGGCCCGTGAGCGGTCAAAAATGCGCTCTTTTCCGGGACTGAAATAACGCACGGTGTCTTCGGCATCAACGAAAGTTAAATCAACCGGCAGCGTTTTGAAGACATTGATTAATTGATCGAGGGTAAACATTCCGGTAGGTAAATGGATTTTGTCATCATTAGCCTTAATCTTACCGGTCGCCTGGGCTGTTCCACCCTCCGGAATCCATTCAAATTCGGGTACATAAAGACAGAAACCGATTTCCGGACTCTGCAGATAAATTTCGTACCAGTCCTGCTCGGTTAGTAAATCCATGGCGGTTGGAAACAAAATTTTTTCTTCTTTGTAAATCATTTCTTCCAGTGCTTCAATAGCCGGTTCAAGAGCCAGGCGGCTAAAGGCCAGAGCCTGCGGCTGTTTAATTTCAGGAACCTGATGCAACGCTTCTATTACCGATTTTAAATAAT
>CAYNLJ010000466.1:0-1916 GCA_964398005.1 uncultured Caldithrix sp.
ATTTTCCTGTTTTCAGACAAGGAAGACTTTAAATTAAAAGTAGCCTCATTTAAATTGGGATTCACCTAAAATTATTTAAAAAACTATTGTTAGAGTATAAGAAATCGCAATCCTCGGGATGCTGAACATAGCCCAAAATTAATTAAAAATTTCGACTAAACAATCTTGGATGTAAATAGCATCATATATTACTGATTTGTATCAGGTAGACTATAATGTAGTTCGACTCCAGGACCGAGTGGAATGCCAACAAGCAGCCAGACAACCAATAACAACACCCACATTAGCCAAAATATCACAGAATAGGGCAACATGGTGGCAATGATGGTGCCTATGCCTGCTTTGGGATCATATTTTTGTACAAAGGCAATAATCAGAGCAAAAAAGCTCATCATCGGGGAGACGACATTGGTCACACTGTCTCCAATGCGGTACACTGCCTGCGTGAGTTCTGGAGAATATCCCAGAATCATGAACATAGGGATAAAGATGGGAGCCAGTAGGGCCCATTTGGCTGAGGCGCTACCCATTAGCATATTGAGTGAAGCGGCCAAAATGGAAAACAGGATCATAGTGGGAATTAGACCAATTTGTGCTGAAGCCAGCAAGCTGGCGCCGTTGACTGCCAGAATAATGCCTAAATTGCTCCATTTAAAATAAGCGACAAATTGCGCAGCAAAAAAGACTAATACCAGGTAACTGGCAAGGGATTTCATGGCATCAGCCATCCCATGCATCACATCGCTGTCGTTTTGAAAAACACCGGTGGTTATGCCATATGCGATCCCCATAATGCCGGCGCAAATGAATAGCATGGCAACCACACCACGAATCAATGGTGAGTTTAACATTGTCCCATCGGCACCCCGTAAGAAGCCATTTTCCGGAATGATGCCTATGATAGTGATGATAAAGATAACTCCAAACCAGATAAAAGCATTCAGCAACCCTTTTTTTTCTGTTCTAGAAAGTCTGTTCATGCGGTTTTCATCAGCCTTGATTAAAGGCCCTTTGTATTTTCCTAACCGTGGTTCCACAATTTTTTCAGTCACCAGGGTACCGGCCAGTGCGATAAAAAAGGTTGAAACAACCATAAAGTAATAGTTGGCGGTTGGATTGACTTCATAGGAAGCGTCTAAAATGCGGGCGGCCTCTTGAGACAAACCCGCCAGTAAAGGATCTACAGTTCCAAGGAGCAAATTAGCGCTAAAGCCACCCGAAACACCCGCAAAGGCAGCTGCCATTCCTGCAATAGGATGACGCCCAACTGCCATAAAAATGACGCCTGCTAAAGGAATCAATAAAACATAACCCACGTCACTGGCGACGTTGGAGATAATTCCTGCAAAAACAAGTACAAAGGTTAGCAGATGGCGAGGCGCGTTCAAAACCAGCACACGGACAAGCGCATTAATCAGTCCACTTCTTTCTGCTATCCCAATACCCAACATAGCTACCAGTACAATGCCCAGGGGAGCAAATCCGGTGAAATTATCCACCATTTCCAGCAATATGCGGTGAATACCTTCTTTTGAAAGAAGATTTACGGGTGTGACAATCTCTTTGGTCCCGGGGTGAATCACTTCCCAGCCTAGGTAGCTGCCAACGGCAGACATGATTAATGAAGCCAAAGCAAACAGGGCAAATAGAGTCGCCGGATGGGGTAGTGCGTTGCCTATTTTTTCCGTCCAGTCTAACATTCCTTGTATGAAACCAGTATTTCTTTTTTTCGATTTCATAAGATTCCCTTATTTTTATTCTTATTGTTCAAATTCCTAGACTAAAAATTAATTAAGACATAAACAATGTTAAATATTCCTGCTCCCTCAAATTTTGTCGTTTTGTTGGGAAATGTGCAGAAGTTTTATATGTGAGACCCTAAAGTTTAGCTATGAAAGAATAGACGAAAAAAAAGA
>CAYNLJ010000467.1:0-1914 GCA_964398005.1 uncultured Caldithrix sp.
CCAGATTTCTTACAAACTGCGCATTTTCTTCAATGAACTTTTTACGCGGCGCAACCTCTTCGCCCATAAGAATGGTAAAAATTTGATCCGCCTCCATGGCATTTTCAATACTTACCTGCAATATGGTACGGGTTTCCGGATTCATGGTTGTTTCCCACAGCTGTTCCGGATTCATTTCACCCAAACCTTTGTAACGCTGAATCATTAACTTTCCTTCATCAACGCCTAACTCATTAATAATACGATCTTTTTCTTCGTCATCAAAAGCGTAGTACTCATCTTTTCCGTTTTTAATTTTGTAAAGGGGTGGCTGGGCTATGTAAATTTTTCCCTGCTGTACCAGTTCACCCATATAGCGATAGAAGAATGTGAGTAGCAAGGTCCGTATATGAGCTCCATCCACATCAGCATCGGTCATGATAATGATCTTATCATAGCGTAATTTTTCAATATCAAAATTGTCTGAACCAATTCCCGTACCTATGGCAGTAATGATGGTTTTAATTTCATCGTTGCTTAAAATTTTGTCCAGACGGGCCTTTTCTACGTTAAGTATTTTTCCCTTCAACGGTAAAATAGCTTGAAAACGTCGATCCCGGGCTTGTTTTGCTGAACCACCAGCTGAATCACCCTCTACTAAATACAATTCAGATTCTTTCGGATCATTCGAGGAACAATCGGCTAACTTGCCTGGTAGAGAACTGCTGTCCAGAGCGGTTTTTCGTCTGGTCAGTTCCCGGGCCTGACGCGCTGCCTCCCGTGCCCGGGCAGCACTGATGCATTTTTCAATAATTGGTTTTGCAACCGATGGATTCTCTTCCAAAAATTCATAAAGCTTTTCATTAACCAACGTCTCAACAGCACTTCGAACTTCTGAATTACCTAATTTGGTTTTTGTTTGTCCCTCAAATTGTGGTTCCGAAACCTTTACAGAAATCACTGCCGTTAAACCTTCGCGCACATCTTCACCCGAAAGGGTAATTTTATCATTATTTTTTAATAAATTATATTTCTGCGCATAACTATTTATGGTTCTCGTTAAAGCTGATCTAAAACCAGATAAATGGGTTCCGCCTTCGATGGTATTTACATTATTACAATAGGTTAGTATATTCTCGGTGTAGGCAGAATTGTATTGCATGGCGATTTCGATGGGGATTCCATCCCGTTCACCTTCAATGTAAATCGGTTCTCCATGCAATGGGGTTCTGCTTTCATCCAGATAAGTTACAAATTCTTTTAAGCCACCTTCGTATTTAAAGGTTTCCTGGTGGTTGTCCCGCTCATCTTTAATTGTAATTTCCAGATTCCGGTTTAAAAAGGCCAGTTCTCGTAATCGATTAGCCAAAATTTCGAATTTATAATGCACCTTTTTGAATATTTCTTCGTCTGCTAAAAAAGTGATTTTGGTACCCTGCTTATCTGTTTCACCGACCACTTCTAATTCGCTAACCGGTATACCACGTTCATAAGATTGTTTGTAAATTTTGTTATTGCGGAAAATTTCTACCGTACACCATTTTGAGAGGGCATTAACAACCGAGGCGCCAACCCCATGAAGACCACCCGAAACCTTGTACGTATTTTTGTCGAATTTACCTCCTGCATGCAACGTGGTCATGATGATCTCAACAGCCGGTTTTTTTTCAATGGGATGAACATCAACCGGAATGCCACGCCCATCATCCTCTACCGAAATGGATTCATCCTGATGGATGGTCACCTTAATTTTTGAGGCAAAGCCGGCCATAGCTTCATCAATACTGTTATCAACAATTTCGTAAACAAGGTGATGTAATCCCTTAGAAGTTACGTCGCCAATGTACATGGCAGGACGTTTTCTAACGGCTTCCAGCCCTTTTAAAACCTGAATATTCTTTGCTGTGTATTCTTTTGCTGACATTGTTTCACCTA
>CAYNLJ010000468.1:0-1741 GCA_964398005.1 uncultured Caldithrix sp.
GAACACGGATGACACAGATTTCACGGATTCACACGGAAGAAATTAAAAACAGAAATAATCCGTGGGCATCCGTGTTCATCCGTCTAATCCGCGTTCTAAAAAAATCAGTGAAAATCTGTGAAGATCAGTGGCTAAAAATCTTTCCCTTCTGCATCTTTTTTGAAAAACTTACGTATTTTCTGATGATTTTGAATTTTCTGTGATTTAATTGTATTTAACAAATACAAAAATATGCGTATATTTGAACGAACAGAACACATTGCAGTCGCCTATTATGGCACAAAAAACATGGCACAGGAGGCTTCATGTTAAAAAAAGTGATTTTCCTGCTCTTATTGCCAGCCTCACTTTTACTGGCATCCGGTTTTTCCATTTATGAACAAAATGCGCGGGCCATGAGCATGGCAGGCGCCATTATTGCCAGGGCCAACGACCCTGCGGCCATCTTTTACAATCCTGCCGGGATCAGCAAGCTAAAAGGCTTGCAAATCAATGTTGGCAGTACTCTGATTCACCCTGAGTTCGGCTTTACCGGCCCGGCCAATATGGATGCCCGTTACTTTACCCGGGCACAGGACAACAATTTTTTCCCCTCCAATCTCTATTTGACCTATTCCTTATTACCGAAACTAACCCTGGGTATTGGTCTGTTTTCTCCCTTTGGTCTGGCAACAGATTGGGGCAGTCCGGACCAACCATGGGTGGGTCGCCTGCTGGCCACCAAAACCGAACTTACTACTCTAACTGTTAATCCGGTGGTAGCCTATCGGCCGATGGATCATTTGTCTGTTGCTTTTGGGGTTACACTGATAAAAACATGGGTCAGCATGGAAAAGGATGTGTTTTTTGCACCCCGCACGCTTTACGGGCATTCCAAATTAAAAGCCAATACTATGGGCTATGGATTCAATTTAGGTGTGCAGTACACCCTTTTCGACCGGCTGCATCTGGGAGCCAGTTACCGCAGCTCCACCAATTTAAACTTTAAAGATGGTCAGGCCTATTTTACTTTTCCCACAACCACCGATCCCATCGTAAACCAGGAAATCGCTGCCTTCTTTCCCAGGAAAACAAAGGGTCAGGCTGAACTGACCTTACCGGCTTCCTACGGCCTTGGTCTGGCTTATGATTTTACCGAAAACCTTAGCCTTGAGGCCGACTACCTTGTTCTGGCCTGGAGTTCCTACGACCAGTTAAAAATTACCTTTCAGGAGCCGGTGGCCGGTCAGACCGAAACCATTACCCCAAGAAACTACCAGGACAGCTACAGCCTGCGTTTTGGCCTCGAATATCGGATGGATGACCACTTTACCGTGCGCGCCGGTTATCTGTGGGATCAACATGCCGTGCCTGAAGAATATGTAGAACCCAGCCTGCCGGAAGGTGACAGGCACAACTACACGGTAGGGCTTGGCTATCGCTACAAAAATTTTACGGTGGATGCCGCCTACCATTTGCTGCTTCAGGACGATCGTGAAGTCAACAATACCATCCATCAGTTTGATGGCAAGTACATTGGCATGGCCAATCTTTACGCCCTGAGTTTTGGGTATGCATTTTAGCAAACAAAAGGAGTCGTTTCGATGAAAATAAAAATGCTTTTGATTTTAGGTTTTAGCCTGTTGTTAGCCTCCTGCAGCCTTTTAGAACCCAAGGTAAAACAATCGACCTTGAGTACCAATGAAAAACTGCTGTTCAGTCGTCTGATGGCACTGGGCGACAACATCATTGCCGGCTACCA
>CAYNLJ010000468.1:1751-1909 GCA_964398005.1 uncultured Caldithrix sp.
GCCCTACATCGGCTATCCGGGACTGGGCTCGGAATCGTACGCCGGTTACGGTATTTTGCGTCTGAAATACCTGGACGACCCGGAAACTCCAAAAACGGTCAACCCCGACCCGGTGATTGTGGCCGAAGCCTTTGATGACTACCCGGAGTTTGACCCGG
>CAYNLJ010000469.1:0-1907 GCA_964398005.1 uncultured Caldithrix sp.
CCTTCAATGCGGATTTCTTCGCCAATCTGATGTTTTTTAAGTAAACGGATCACTTTGGGACCGATCCACCAGCTTAAAATTAAAGCGGTAATGGCCGCCAGAGCGGCTCTTACCGTAATGTAACGAAACACATTAAAACCAATAAAATAATCACTAAACTGGTACAAAAATTTTGCTAACATGATCGTCTCTTTTTATTAAATAAAATCCAAAACTTTTTCCATTTGCAGGCCACGCGAACCTTTAATAAAAATCAAAGCATTACCAGAAACCTTGTTCTTCAATTCTGCGGCCAAAGCCTCATGACCTGGAAAACATGCAATTTTTTCTGAATTTAGTTTTTCAGCGGCCGCGCACATCTGGTCGCCCATCAATAAAATGGCCTGTGGATTCAAGTTTAAAGCCTGTTGCAGAACCTGCTGATGCAATTCGGCGGCCTGTTCACCCAGTTCCAGCATGTCACCCAGCACAAGAAACAAACCAGTTCCCCGTTCCATGCGCGCCAAAGTTTCAAAAGCCAGACGCATGGATTCCGGATTTGCATTGTAGGCATCGTTGATGATGCGCAGGCCGTTTTTTTGCAGAAGCTGCATGCGCTTATCAAAGGCCGAATAGCTTTGCAAACGATCTCGAATCTCCTGTTCGTTCAAACCATAAAAAAGTCCCACCGCACTGGCCGCCAGAGCATTGACTACGTTGTGCTGGCCGGGCACCTGCAGACGAACCCTCACCTTGTCGTTTAAGGTAAAGGTGAAATTACCGGCGGCATCTACTTCTACAATTTTTCCTGTCACATCAGCATCCTGACTAAGGCCGAAGGTTACTACCCGAACATCATCTCTTTGGAACGATTTCAGGAAAGGATCATCGTAATTGACAAAAGCGACCTGGTCAGCTTCCAGCTGATCAAAAAGGCTCATCTTTTCTTTTGCCACAGCTTCAAGCGTTTTAAAATATTCCAGATGTGCTGGCCCGATATTGGTAATTAACGCAGCGTCTGGTTTGGTAATTTGAGCCAATGCCGCGATTTCACCCGGATGATTAGTACCTAATTCCACAACGGCAAAATCAAACTGATTATTGAGCTGCAACAAAGTCAATGGACAGCCGATGTGGTTGTTCAGGTTCCCACTGGTTTTGTGTACCGACCATTTGGCTTCCAACAGATGAGCGATCATCTCTTTGGTAGAAGTTTTGCCATTGGAACCGGTCAGGGCAATCACCATGCCTTCAAATTGTAGGCGATTCAAAGCAGCAAATTGCTGCAAGGCCCGCAGGGTATCTGGCACCACTACCTGTGGAAATGGATTACTGGTTTCGACCAGCCTTTCTACAACAGCACAAAGGGCACCGCTTAAGGCCACGGCCGGCACAAAATCGTGTGCATCAAATCGTTCGCCGATTAAAGTCCAGAAAACATCATTGTTTTCTATTTGTCTGGAATCGATTTTAATACGGCGTAAAAATGGATTTTGCGCCTGCAGATCTTCACAATTTACAAATTGAACGCCTTCCAGATTTTTGAAATCATTAAATCTCAGTTCACTCACGAAGTGCGGCCTCCTTTAAAATAGCTACTTCGTCAAATGGGTGCTTTACCCCGTTCACATCCTGGTACATTTCGTGCCCTTTGCCTGCCACCAGAATCACATCACCGGGTTCGGCCTGCTTCACCGCTTGTTCAATGGCTTTGCGTCGGTCCACTTCTACCTGGCACTTTTCCGGTTGTTCAATACCCTCAAGAATGTCATCAATAATTTTTTGCGGATCTTCACTGCGTGGATTGTCCGAGGTGACAATCACAACATCGGCCTGAATTTCAGCCACACGGCCCATCATGGGACGTTTGCCCCGGTCGCGGTCGCCTCCAGCGCCAAAAACAACAATCAACTGACCCCGGGTTAAAG
>CAYNLJ010000470.1:0-347 GCA_964398005.1 uncultured Caldithrix sp.
AATTGATTCACCTTAAAGAGGTGAAATATTCATTCATATTAAAATTTCAATCCTTCGGATTTTTAAATCTTTCTGGCGTGTTGATACTATCATCATTTCAAGCCTCCGGCTTTTATTCAAAAGTTTCTACAATATCAGAACATCTAGATGTTATTCCCTTCAGAGGCAAAGCAATGTTCACTTCAGTTCAATTACGCTTAAGTACTGGAAATGATCAATTCAAAATTTAGCACTCAAAATTCAAAATTTCGTCATGTCTTCTGCGGTTATTTGCTAATGAGTTATGGTGGGGGTCATCGTAGATGAACCATTTTTGTAGGATTGATAATTCACCGTAATATTTAGAC
>CAYNLJ010000470.1:357-1906 GCA_964398005.1 uncultured Caldithrix sp.
ATGATCAATTCAAAATTCAGCACTCAAAACTCAAAATTTTTTTTACTCAAATCAGTCCTTTAGATTCATGACAACGCAAGCTAATTTTGGCATTTTAATATTTTTTAGAGTAGATTCTAAATGAACATCGAATTGGAATGTGATTACTTTACGGACATTTAATGCTATGATTTCACTGAATCAAATTAAAAATTACCTGAAGGTTTTTCTTGTTACTTTTCTTTTGTTTAGCTGTTCTTCTTCACCGGAAAAGACCATCTCTGATGTTAATCCTAAACCAAATCCATCAAATCCAATCTATTTCCATTTACAAGACGATTCACTCGTCTGGATTTTAGATCCCAATGTCCGGACTTTTGATTCCCTTAAACTGTCTCGCAAGCCATGGCTTGATGTTACCATTTCCGGAAACGGGCGCTATTTGATCGGGCTAATCAGTGATTCGCTGATTCAGTTTGATCTGTTAAATCAACGAGTGATCAAAACCTTTGCCTTAAAAAACACAGCTTTGGGCAACCTGTCCTGCAATCAGGATGCTTCTCTGGTTGCTTTTGAAGGTATTGCGGAGGGACAACGCGCGATTTTCCTTTTCTATTTGCAGGATGGGCTGAGCCAGGTGTACAGGAAAAACAGCAGTCATCCCCTGCTTTCGCCTTCAGCGCGCTGGCTGGCGTTTAATACTTCACAAAATTTAATAGTTGGTTCTGTTACCGATGCCCGCGAAATGACGCTGGCCACGGTGCCTCTGATTCCTCAGGATTTTTCTCCTCAGGAAAGTTACCTCAGTGCTTCCGGGAAACTATTTGATCTGCAGCTGCTGCAAAAATTTCCTGTAGAACGGAACGGGATAGTGAAATTCATTGATGAAATATGGTTGATCTGGGTCGAAGCCCAGGGCCGAAGCTTAACCAAAAGTAATTTGTCCGGTACAGAACAAAGTCAGTTGTTTGAAACGCCTGCTCCTGTCATCGATTTTGCCATCAGTGCAGAAAAGCGCTTTGTGGTTTCCGTGCATCCCGACGAGGGCAGTTTTGTTTTCAGCGTTTTCGATTTTCTTGATCAGGAGATGGAATTTACAATTTCCTTTCCCAACCCGGAAAACAGGACCTTTAAGCGTCTGCTGTGGCCGGAAAAGCCAGCTCGTTTAACGCATGATGACTAACTTGTCGATGTGCGATTTTTCTTTGTTTCCGTCGCGCACAATAATTTTGTACAGGTAAACCCCATTGGCAATTTCATCGCCGTCACGATCGCGACCATCCCATTGGATTTCATCGTTGTAGCCCATGACCGAAATACCGTCCAGTTCCTGAATCAAACGGCCGGTCACGGTGTAAATCTTGATTTTTACCTGAGCACCCGGCACGTTGGTTTGAAAAGTAAAACGGGTTTGATTACGGAACGGATTAGGGTAGTTCACCACATCGGTCAGCAAAATATCTTCGGTTGAAGCGACCTTGACCTGCACTTCGGTCACGTTCAGGTTGTTCAGGTTGTCGAAGGCCTGTACTTTAATGGTGTGTTCGCCCTGTTTAAGCTGGGTTAAGGG
>CAYNLJ010000471.1:0-572 GCA_964398005.1 uncultured Caldithrix sp.
TGTTAGTTCTGGCGCTTGGCAAACCGGCGGAGAAAATCGTTCTGGAAGAGGTTGGTGAGGATGGCGACATTCGTTACTGGCGGAATGAAAAAGGGGTACACCATGTACCAAAACGCAAATTAGAGGACATTATCATCCGTGAATTTTAGAATATTATGGAGGGGAATGATGAAAAAGACGTTTCTTTTATTTTTAGGTTTAGTCTTTTTAATGAGCGGTTGCCAGAAAGTGAGTCTTGAAAAAGTACAAGAGATGGTTGACCGTGGAGAATTCAGTAAAGCAGAAAAATTAATTAAAGAACGATTAAGTAAGCCATCGGGATTAACCGAGCAACAAAAACAAACGCTTCAATTTGAGCTTGAACGCATGAAGCGCATTCGAAAAGATTTTACGGCTACCAGAGAACAGGTCGTTGAATTTATTCGAAAATATTACCCCAATGTAACCGATGCTGAATTGGATCAATGGGAAAAAGAGAAAAAGTTGGAGTTCATGGTCATTGATGGACAAAAAAAATATTTTAAATATGCAGCGCGAAATCTGTTCCGGCTGGATAAAAAATTACGTAAAAT
>CAYNLJ010000471.1:582-1903 GCA_964398005.1 uncultured Caldithrix sp.
AATACCACACCGCCAGATCAACATTAAGCTATTAAACACTTTTCCCGAAACTTACAAATTGGCCTCAAAGGACCAGATGCAACGTACGATCTATTTTGAACAACCCAGCAATGGCGACCAACCGACAAAATTTTGGGTTGAATATGAGTACACGACCCATGGGATTTATGTTGACATCGATCCGGAAAAGGTAAAACCGGTTGATCCCAACGGATCGTTGAAGGAATTTTTGCAGGAGCGGCCACCGCACATTGTTTTCTCAGACACGCTTAAAAAATTATCCCAAAGAATTGTAGGTAACGAAACGAATCCCTATCGTATTGCACAAAAAATCTTTGCCTGGGTCGATACGAACATCACCTGGGCTTCGGCAAGAGAATATTCTACCATTCGCAATCTTTCGCTTTATCCGGTGTTGAATAAGCATGGCGATTGCGGCATTCAATCAATGCTGTTCATCACCCTTTGTCGCATGAACGGCATTCCGGCCCGCTGGCAAAGTGGCTGGGAGTTCCAGCCACCGGATGACAGCATGCACGACTGGAGCATGATTTATTTTGATCCTTATGGCTGGGTGCCTGCGGATGTGACTTACGGGATGAGAAAAAGTAATGATGAACGTGTCAAATATTTTTATTTAAATGGTATGGATAGTTACCGCCTGATTTTTAATGATGATTTTTCTACGCCATTTGATCCACCTAAAAAACATTTCCGATCTGAAACGGTTGATTCGCAACGTGGCGAAGTCGAATGGAATGGAGGTAATTTGTATTTTGATCAGTGGGATTGGACATTTGAATGGAAAATAATAGTCCAATGAAACAAGCAGGGAATTCAAAATGAAAAAAAGCAAACTGGTTTACTCAACTAATCCTGACTGGCGTAAGGAAGAGGATACACAAGAAACCCAATCGGTACAGACTCAGGGCACTGTTTATTTACAAAGGCAAAGCAAAGGGCGGGGCGGGAAAACGGTGACGGTAATTAAAGGTTTGGCTGGCGATTTAAAAAGCTGGAAGAAAGAGTTACAACAGCTCTGTGGCGCAGGGGGCACGGTGAAAGGCGATGTGGTGGAAATTCAGGGCGACCATCGGCAAAAGATCGCCGAGTATTTGAACGGCAAAAACATCAAAACTAAACTTGCCGGAGGTTGATTTTCAAAAGATTAGCTCCATAAGAAGTTAAGAGTATAAGGGTATAAGAGTATAAGAGTTTAAGGGTGTAAGAGTGTGAGAGTGTAAGAGGCAAACAAATTCCTTGGCCGGAAACTATTCCTGTTATTATTTAAAAAGGTTAAGCATGAGTAAAGTGACCTTTC
>CAYNLJ010000472.1:0-1901 GCA_964398005.1 uncultured Caldithrix sp.
ATTTATTCCCTTCCAGGGAAACATGGCAACCAAAATAAGGATCGGTTATCCCCTGATCGTCATCAACAATTTCCTGGGAAGTTACTCCCTCCAGCCCACTCAGGTTAAGCCAATATTTTTGACCACGAGCATGTATCTCTTCAATGTATGGTCTGTTTTTTTCCGTGTCATCTTTCAGATAAAAGGTAAGTTCACCATGGCTTCCGGCATGTGCCTGTACATCGACCATTACGGGCGCACTGACACCGACGTAAACGGTACCGGTCCAATGCGTATCCTGCAGCCAGGTGGCATCCGGGAATAGATGCGACTGCTGAGCCGAAACATTCATCAAAAAGGAAAAATTCAAGACCAGAATAAAAATATATTTCTTCATAATGTCCCCCTAAATCTGCCTGTTAGATATTTTATTACGTCGGCGGATTTCCAGAAAAATAAAGTTAACAAACAATTCAAAAAGTTTCATACGCTTGAACAGTGAATTCACTTTTTGTCAAATTTAAACCCGTTAAAGTTTTTTCCTGAGAGGATCATACGTTTTGCCCCCTAAATCCTGCAATCCTATTCCAGGACCTAACAAATGTTGACGTGGAATTTCTGGTGAAATATCACTATCAAGCTGGTCAGCTGGGCTTTTCAATCGCTTGTTCGCAAAAGTTGTATTACCACAATCTCGTTTTTTTTAAAAAATTTTTCTGTTTTTTTTGACCAATTTGGCTTTTATGAATCAGAAATTGATGTTATATTGCAATTGAAATTCACGCCATCAACATTGAAGGGAGTAAAAATGAAACCCTTTCTTTACCTTTTACTCATTATTTTTACCACTTCTCTACTTGCTACAGATTTTCATATCGATTACCAGAACCCGGAACCCGGGACGCATCAGCTTGTTTTCCAGATGACTAATTATGGAATTGAAGTGGTTGAAAAAGACGGTACTCTTTTTTCTGACATCGATTTCAGCAGCAGCGTACAGCTTCAGAAAAAGGGTTATGCTGCTTTGCCCTTTGTTCATGCAACCATTCAGTTACCTGATCTGAAAAATGTTGATCTTAAAATTGAAAGCATGGAAACCGAAGAGATTCAGTTGCCTTACCCCATGCTGCCATCCCGCGGCGTTATTTACCGAAATCAAAATCCGGATACCATCCCCTACTGGATTGATCCGGCTTCCATTACCGACAGTTGGTACCCGGAAGAAGTAGCCAAACAAACACTCCCCTTTATTATTAAAGACGTTAGAGGAACGACCGTCTATTTTTACCCGTTTCAGTACAACGCCGCCAACAAAACGCTGAACGTACTGCACTCCATTACCGTTACCTTAAAAGAAAACGACAGCAATCCGATCAATCCCTTAATCCGGCAACCCGGTTACCGAATTCTACCGGAGATGTCCGGTTTGTATCAATCCGTTTTTCTGAATTACACCGAGGCCAGCCAAAACCTTGATTACGGCCAGCACGGCGATATTCTGGTGATTGCCACTGCCCGGGACACGGCTGCAATCAGACCTTACATCCAATGGAAACAGGAAAAGGGCTTTAACGTTTCGCTAGAAGTTGTGCCTAAAGGCACCAACGTTAAAGACTTAATTCAGCAAAAGTACGATGAGAACAACAACCTGCTTTACGTGCAGCTGGTTGGTGATTACGACGATGTTCAATCGGACAAAGGCACCAGCGAAAATGGCCCCATGGACCCACAATTGGGCTGTGTGGTGGGAACCGACAATTACGCAGATATCAGCGTGGGACGTTTATCCGCTAACTCGGCCAGCGAAGTTACCGTGCAGGTTAATAAGATCATTGAATACGAAAAAAATCCGCAGACCGGTATGGACTGGTACAAAAGCGCCCTGGGCATCGGCTCAGCCGAGGGTTCCGGCCAGGGTGATG
>CAYNLJ010000473.1:0-1899 GCA_964398005.1 uncultured Caldithrix sp.
GCCAGCGAAGCATTTAATGGCTGCAACCAGGAAGCAAAAAAAGTCTTGTAAATCCATTCATGCAATGTAATTGCCTGCCCATTGCCCTGCTGCCAGTGAATGACGTAAAGCAGGTCGGCAATAATTCCTGAAAGCACATAAACCGTAATAGCATTGCTGCCGTAAACCACAAAGGGTTTGGCCCATTTCTGTTTGTTCCTGTAATCAATAAAGTAGTAACAGAAGGCTAAAACAATCAGAGCCATGCCGGCCATAAATACGGCGTAGGAACTGGTCCACAAATTTTTGTTAATGGGTAAAAATTTATCCCAGACCACACCAACCCACAGGGCGAAATTGCCCCACAAAAACATCTGCACAATTTTTTCCAGGTGAGATTTTTTAGAAATGATTAAATGCCCCGTTAAAACACCAAACAAGGTAGTAGAAATGGCTGGCAGGGTACTGACAATGCCTTCGGGGTCCCAGGTTTTGGTGTAGGCCCACATGTGACCTTTTAACAGCAGGCTGTCAACGTAAGCGGCAAAGTTTTGCCCTTTGGCCAGGCTGCCGGCTCCTATGCCGGGTACCGGTACCCAGGCCATCAGTGCCCAGTAAACCAGCATCAGGCCAATAGCCCACCCCCATTGCCCCCTGATCGAGGTGTGCAAAAAGATAACGGAGGCGATTAAATAGCAAATGGCAATGCGTTGCAAAACACCCATGATGCGTAATGAGGAAAAATCAAAATAGGGAAAGGCATTCAGAAACAAACCGAGTAAAAATAAAATAATGGTTCGGCGAACAATCTTTTTGTAAAGCTCTTTTTTAGGTACCTTCTGTTCTAATCTTCTGGTAAAGGCCAGCACAATGGCCACGCCTACAATGAACAGGAAAAAAGGGAAAATCAAATCGGTAAAAGTCCAGCCGTGCCATTCGGCATGGCGTAAGGGTGCGTACACATGACTCCAGGTACCGGGATTATTGACCAGAATCATGGCCGCGATGGTTGCCCCTCGAAAGGCATCCAATGAGACAAGACGTTGTGTTGATGACATGCCCACTCCTCCGCTGAGATGCAATGATCATGAACGAATCTTTAAAGTATTAAATTAAAGATAACCATGAACATAACAAATTAGCAAGTTAATTAATGAAATTTCGTCCATGGAACAAAAAACAATCTTGAAACTTTAAAATTTTCGTGTAAATTTAAAGAAAGCAATAATCTTAAAATGTGAGGTAATTCATGAAAAGAACAGCTGTATTATTTTCTTTAATGTTCAGTCTTTTATTCTTAAATCAACTTTTCGCCCAAAAGAGTGACTCCAGCTTGCATGTAGGTGTTTACATCGGACCTTCCTTGCCACAGGGCGATTACGCTCAGACTCATGGGGATCAAATGGGTTACGCACTTAAAGGCATTGGCGCCATGTTTGATGTGCGTACAACGCTTTACAAGATGAGCTGGGTATCCAGCCTGATTTTTTCTAGCAATAAAACGGATGCCAACGCCATGCAGGACCAACTGACTGACATGGGTGTGGTAGCCGACGACCACTTTACCATCTGGGCCCTGACCGGTTTGGGTTACCGCAAAGCCCTTTCAGATAATGTAATTATTTATGGACTGGGACAACTTGGTCTCTTTCACTCCAATTTTCCTGATGTTTACACCACCGATGGCATCAATAAAACCACTTACACCTATTCAACGGCCAATACGTTTGGATTTGCCCTGGGAACCGGACTTTCGGTTTTTAAAATGAACCTGGCCGTACGTTATTGCTTTGCCCAACCTTCTTACGAGCGTTCCGGCGATTGGCTGGGCCAGAACGGCGATAAAAAGGTAACTATTCCATCGAACAATTTGTTTATTATGGTGGGTTACGAATTTTGATGAGCACCTGGCAGGTTTAA
>CAYNLJ010000474.1:0-1895 GCA_964398005.1 uncultured Caldithrix sp.
TATCCATGATGCGCTTCACACGCGGATCGACCTGACTGATGTCCATGTGACCGCCGGTTTCCAGTAACACTTCAAAACCCTCGTCAGCCAATCGTTTCATTAAAGGATAAACCGCAGGCTGAATCAACGGTTCACCGCCGGTAATTTCAACCAAACGGCATCGGTAACCGGACACCTGTTCCACAATCTGATCAATGGTCATCTCCTGACCTTCGTAAAAGGCATATTCGGTGTCGCAATAGGTGCAGCGTAAATTGCAATAAGTTAAACGCACAAACACGCAAGGCAAGCCGGCGTAAGTGGATTCCCCCTGAATGCTGTAAAAGATTTCGTTTATTTTGAGAACATCCTTGCCAGCCATGTTTTATTCCGTGTACTCCACCATGTACTTGGGAGTTTCCCAAAGGCGAATGGCTTTCATCTTCACGCCTTCGGGAAGCAAGCGGGCGATTTCTCTGAAAAAGTATTGCGACATATTTTCGGCCGTTGGATTAATCTTGTCAAACGGTTCGATTTCATTCAGCATTTGGTGATCATATTTGCCCACCACCTGCCAGGCCAGGTCGCTTAAATCTTTAAAATCGATGACCATGCCTGTCGAATTAAGTGTTTCACTTTGCACAACCACCTGCACCTTCCAGTTGTGTCCGTGAATGCGCTGGCAAGGCCCTTCGTAATCCCGCAGTTGGTGACTGGCCGAAATCATCAAATCTATGGATAATTGGTACATTTATTCCCTCACATTTTTAAAATCTCTTTAGAATAAAAATTTGTTCTAAAGTTACAGAATCTATTTAATTTAAAGCATGGCAATTTAACGAAAAAAGAGACCGGGTGCAAAATCGTCGAATCCGATTTGCATCCTGTTTGTAACAAATGGAAATTACACACGTAGAACAAAGGTTGAAAATAGTAACCCAACTTATTCAGGAGGACAAAATGCGCAGATTTCGTTTTGTTTGGTTGTCAATCATTTTATTCTCTTTTCAGTTTTTGTGGGCCGGTTCCTCGTCTGCCCCCATCATGCATTACCCGGATATTCATGGCGACTGGGTGGTGTTTGTAGCCGGCGGCGACATCTGGAAAGCCAACATCAATGACGGACAGGCCATTCGCCTGACCATGCACGATGGCGAAGAAACCTTTCCCAAATTTTCGCCGGATGGTTCTTTAATCGCTTTTACAGGCGAATACGATGGCAATACCGATGTGTACGTGATGAATGCTGACGGCAGTAATATTCGTCGTGTCACCTACCATCCGGGTGGAGACATTGTAGTAGGCTGGCATCCAACAAAAAACAAAATCATTTTCCGTTCCAACCGTGTTAGCTATCAGAGATTTTCCCGCTTGTTCATGATTAATCCGGATGGCAGTGGATTGGACACCTTAATTATGCACGAAGCCACCCAGGGCAGCTTTAGCCCCGATGGCAGTAAAATTGCCTACAACCGCATGGGGCGCGAATTCCGTACCTGGAAGCGCTATTTTGGCGGCACGGCTCAGGATATTTACATTTTTGATTTCAAGCAGATGAAAGATCAAAAAATTACCGACTTCCGCGGTACCGACCGTTTGCCCATGTGGATTGGCAATAAAATCTATTTTAGTTCCGACAGGGACGGTGTGTTGAATCTTTACGCCTACGATGCGGGATCAAAACAGATTAAGCAAATCACGCATCACAAAAATTACGATGTGCGCTTTCCCAGCGCAGGCGGACAACGCATTGTGTACGAATTGGGCGGCGATCTTTACTTTGTGGACGTGAACAATCCCCAACCCACCAAAATTAATATTCAAATCCACACCGATGCCCCTGAATTACGTCCTTACCTGAAAAAGGTTGATGATAAGGTGACGCAGATTGAAATTTCGCCCAATGGCAAACGGGC
>CAYNLJ010000475.1:0-1870 GCA_964398005.1 uncultured Caldithrix sp.
ATTGCCCGATTGGCAGACTTACCTTTTGTGCAATTGCAGGTTGGACATCCAAGTTTGCTGCTTGTCCTGTTGGTTGGTTTATTGATTTTTTACCTTTACCAAATTCATGACCGAAAAAATTGGGCTAAGATTGCTGTTTTATTACTGCTGGTGATTTTAACGTTCAATCTCAGACTTCATCATCCTTTACGTGTAATCTTTATTAATGTTGGACAAGGCGATGGTTGCCTTGTACAGTTGCCCGACGGCAGCAATCTTTTAATCGATGGTGGAGAGAATCGTCCGGGGTTTAATGCAGGGGAACGCTATTTAAAACCATTGCTTCAATATTTCGGAATTAAGCGAATTAGGTACGCCATTGCCACTCATACTCACACCGACCATTTTGGCGGGTTCTTAACGATACTCCGATATTTTAAGGTTGACACTCTTGTAGTCAATCCTTACCCTGATCAAACCAGAAGCTACCTAAAACTGCTTTCTATGGCTAAACAAATGAAAGTCTCCATAAAAATCGTTAAGCGTGGTCAAATGCTCAATGTTGGGAATAATCTGAGATGCTACGTTCTTCACCCGTTCGGCCCTTTTAATAAACTGAGAAAACATGATGGCAGCGAGGTCAACAATAGTTCTGTGGTACTAAAAATCAGCTTTGGACAAACGGCTTTTCTGTTTACCAGCGATATTCAGAAAGAAGTAGAAAAGATCCTGCAAAGTTTTGGTCCTCTGCTTCACAGTTCTGTATTAAAGGTTGGGCATCACGGAAGCATTACTTCTACCACTAATGATTTTTTGGATCTGGTGAATCCTCAATTTGCAGTTATTTCAGTGGGGGCTCGTAATAAATTTGGCCACCCTTCAAGCAAAATTTTAAGCAGACTCCGCAGTAAACAAATTCCGGTATTACGAACAGACCATCTTGGTGCCATCATCTTTGAAAGCGATGGAATGGAATTACACCTGATTAACTGGCGTAAATGGCTGAATTAGTGTATTAGTTTAATGGTTGAATGGTTTAGTAGAAGTTTTAGTGAATAAGTTAAGCATATAAGAGAAAGTCCGTGCGCGCATTTGTTTTCAATTCGCACCATCGTGAATTACAAGCTATTTGAATCTCTATTTTGAAAAGAAGTGCAAACCGGGTTTAATCACTGGTTCTCTTCTTTTTTAAAAGGGGCTAAGATGCAAAAAATTTTCCTAAATCAATTCACGTTCATCCATTCATTTCGTGTCCGAAGGATCTGTCAAATCTTTGTTTAAAACCAAAATCAATGCCAATCAATGGTCAAAAAGAAAGTCCCCGCAAAAATTTTTACGGGGACTCTTATTTCTAAACCATGGCAGCACGCAATTTGTTTTTATATTTTTTGATTTCTTTGCGAACCTCTTTCAGCTTCTTGTAATCTTTGGCCTCAATGGCTTTGTCGCGTTCCACTTTGAGCATGCGGATTTTACGCTTGATTTCACCTTTATTTGATAATTTGGAAACATGATGTTCGTGCATGTCAATGCCCATGGCTTTGCACAGCAGTTCGATCAGGTGTTCCTTATTCAGCTGGGTGTAACCTTTTACCGCTTCCTGGTCTTCAAAATTCTTGGCGATTTCGCGGAGTTCGGCAACCGTTTTGTGTTTCAAGTCCTGGTAAGTGTACTCCATTGTATTTCCTCCTGTTGGTTGAAATATGATTTAATTTTCCCAATTCAGGAATTACATTCTAATTTTTGTCGAAACCCAAAATTTAGCCAGAATAACTGTTCAATATTAATGAATTTTCTTTCCCCATTCAAGTTTCATTGGGGAAAGATTTTTGTAACTTTTTTCACTTTTTTATTTGCAATGTGAAATTATTCTCTTTATATTTGTACCTGT
>CAYNLJ010000476.1:0-1870 GCA_964398005.1 uncultured Caldithrix sp.
CAAAGGTCTGGTAAAGCAGATACGTGGTCAAAAGTGACTGACGGGCGCCAATCACAAGGCCATAATTCCCTTTGGTTAAATTATCAAATTCGAGTTCAATGTACTCTTTGGCGCCCAGGTAGCCGGAATCTGCTTCGCTGTAACGTTCCATCCGGTCAGCATGGGACAATAGTGGCAGACAATCGCCTTCAGGGCCGGTTGCTGCTGTAGGTTCGATCAGAGTGCTGCTTTCCCAGAAATTGCCTCTGGCATCGGCAAAAACCCGATGGCCTTTTGCTCGTGGTACGGCGAGTAAGTCAACATATCGTACGACATGGGTTTCCAGCGCTTCGTTGCGCATTTCGATGGAAAACTCTTCACCCTTTGTTGAAGCGTGGAACAGGGCATCAATGTCACTTGCTTCCAGGGAGGGGGCAATGCTTCCGGAGAAGCCCTCGGCATCCGGTTGCAGACTGTCGCCATCCTCAATGTAAAAGGTGGGGCAGGAGCCATAACAGGCCTTGGGATTGGCAATGCAGTAGGCGGTAATCGCTAAGGTAATGCCTGTAAATACAGTTAATGCTGTGGCTGTTCCGGAAGGCTTGATTACATTGGTTTCAAAAAGTGCTACAGAATCCACAGCTACCCGAAAATCTCCCTTACGCAGGGTGTCCCGCCCGGCATTGAGTAAAACGCCCCGGCCGCTGACTTTTTGCCTGGTACTATCCATGGCCCAGTTGTGCAACACGTAAACATTACCATTTTGCATGTGGATTTTAAGGAATGGGGAAGCCAAATTTTTTATGTTAAGTTGCCATTTCGTTTGGCCCTTAAAGGAATTTGGAGGAACGGTTTCCCGCTCAATTTTTTTTAAGGCAGTACAGCTAATTAAAAAGATTAAAAAGCCAATCAAAATTTTGGGAGTAAGATGTAATCGCAACATTTACATATACTCCTACATATACTCCGACTTTTATCAATTGGATGAATGAGGTTGCAAAACTTACCACGAGTATAAGCCACCAGATAAATCTGTGCAACTGAAAAATGATTATCTTCCTTTTGAATATAGTAATTTCTCAAAAATCTGGTGGCTTTTCTAGTCACAGTTATCCATCACCTATAATATTTTAGAGAGTAAATGAATAAAATTAATCAAACCGTAACCAACCGAAACCAACAGAAATGAGAAAAATGTTACCACTGGTGGACTCACTACTTCCTTCAAATTTAATTCGATCTACAAGCAAATCAGCTTCAACAGTGACAGCCAAATGGTCTTGGTGAAATAATAATCCACCTCCGAATTTAATTCTTGATCCTGTATTACTTTCTTCTTCATCTCCAATTGAAAGCAGGTTAACCCCAATTGATAGGAAAGGAATGGTACTACTACCCGTTTCAATAAATAACCCGGCTCTGGGACCAAAAGTCCAAATAGTACTTGAATAATCCCCAAGAGACCTGCGCAATAGCGAGAGATCTCCACCAATTCCGATATTGGGTGAAATGAAGTAAATGATACTTGGAGTGATATTTAAAGTATTCAGTCTGTCATTACCAGAACCCACATATAAATCGCCACCCTGGCTGGTAAATGAAATTGTACCGTTGATGAGCATTGTTCCTTTTTCAAGGGAAGAATTAGTCGTTTGGCTTTGGGATTTGTTAGCACCTAAAAATAAAAGGAATGCACAAATTAAAATTAATTTATAGTTCATCTCTTCCCCCTCTCTTTGAATTTTTAATTCTACTTGATAAGAGGAAAATTTTGATTCTTTTCTAAAACTCACCTCCTTTCATTGTAATTTAAATTACATGAATCAAACTTAAACTAAACAATGAAAGAGTGAAATCCTGCATTATTTTAAAATGTCAAGGTAAAGAGTAC
>CAYNLJ010000477.1:0-1865 GCA_964398005.1 uncultured Caldithrix sp.
ATGAAAATCGGATTGAATGAACTGCTTGAATTACTGATTAAAGATCAGGTCCAATTTATTGATATTCGTTTTAAAGAGGAATACGAAGCCTGGCACTTCCCTTTTGCACAAAACATTCCCCTCAATGAACTGCCAGATCGTTTGTCTGAACTGGACAAAAACAAACTGGTAGTAACAGCCTGTCCCCATTACGACCGGGCCATCATGGCCAGAATTTTTCTGGTTACGCAGGGTTTTAAAGCCCGCTACCTGGTGGATGGTTTGTTAGGCCTGGCCAATTTTTTACGAGGAGATAATGCCCGTGACCTATTTAAATTGCTCGAGGAATCCGGCACTTTGTAAGGTTTTAAAATGAAATTAGTTGAATTACTTCTCTTTTTTCTGTTTAGTACCTTTTTAAGCATGGTTGGTCTCGGCGGGGGCGCGTTTTACGTGCCTTTGCTACTGGCCATGCATTACCCTTTTCCTCTGGCCTCTTCCACCAGTCTTTTTTTAATTTCAGTTACCGGTTTCTCTGCTTTTAGTCGTTTTCAAAAAGCCCGGCTGGTGGACTGGCAATTAGCCGTGGTGATGGAATCGTTTACCTCTTTAGGTGCATTTACAGGCGGCATTACCGCCTTTCGTATTCATGAAACCTATTTACAAATTGGGTTTGCTGCATTGTTAATTTTAGCCGCCTATTTAATGATTCGTCTGGAATTCAAAAAAAATCAAAAAATTGTTCTTAAAGAAGGATTCGGGCATTGGGTTCGCCATTTTGACGGTCATTCTTACAGTGTGTATTTACCGGTTGTTTTACCAATTACATTTGCCATTGGTTATTTGTCAGGTGCATTGGGTGTGGCTGGAGGTATGCTAAAAGTGCCGATTATGATCTTATGGTTTGGGATTCCGGCTAAGATCGCCGTGGCTACTTCTGCATTGATGGTTGGATTTACTGGATTAATGGGCTTTGGCGGCCATGTGTTTACCGGTAAAATTAACTGGCTTTTGTGTTTTGGTTTAGGCCTAGTTGTTTTGCTGGGTAGTCAGTTAGGCGCAAAAATCTCTATTCGTCTGGAAGAACGAAAACTAAAACTGGCCTTAGCCATCATTCTTGTTGTCATCGCCATTTGGATGGTACTCAGGGCTTAAACTGTTAATCATTTGAAAGATTGATTGAATAATTCAGCGGCTGAATTGGTTGAATGGCTGATTAGTTGAATGGATGAATGGTTGAATGGTTTAATGGTAAATATAGGGGCAAGACATGTCTTGCCCTTATTCCGTGTTCAAATAAAATAGAACACGGAAAACACAGAGTACGCGGATTTGCACAGAAGAAATTAAATAATAGAAAAAATCCGTGGGTTTCCGTGTTTATCCGTTCAATCCGTGTTCAAAAAAAGTCAGTGGCTAAAAAATTCGGTGCCTTTCGGTGTCCTTCGGTGGCTGCCTTGTTAACAACAATAAAAAAGCCGCTCCATCCAGGGGACAGAGCGGCTTTTTGTTTTTTAATTTCAGATTATTTACGATTGCGGATTTCAGCCTGAGCAGCTGCCAGACGAGCGATTGGCACACGATAAGGTGAACAACTTACGTAGTTCAGGCCTGTGCGGTGGCAGAAATCGATGGAACGAGGATCACCACCATGTTCACCGCAAATACCAACCTTTAAGTCCGGACGTGTAGAACGACCTTTCTTCACACCCATTTCCACCAACTGGCCAACGCCTTCCTGATCCAGGGTCTGGAAAGGATCATCCGGCAGGATGCCTTTTTCTTCGTACTCTTTCAGGAACTTACCGGCATCATCACGGCTGTAACCGAAAGTCATCTGAGTCAGGTCGTTGGTACCAAAGGAGAAGAATTCAGCTTCTTCAGCG
>CAYNLJ010000478.1:0-1860 GCA_964398005.1 uncultured Caldithrix sp.
TAGGAATGGAAGATAAAACACGAGTAGGTAGGTTTTCTTTTTCGAATGCGCTCTTGAGAGCAAGTGCGTTGATGACGGTAGCCAACATACCCATTTTGTCCGCTTCTACCCTGGGAATATTAAAGTCATCGGAAGAAATACCCCGGAAGATATTTCCGCCACCGATGACAACGGCTACCTGAACACCAAGATCAACAACAGACTTTACTTCCTGGGAAAAATATTTTAAATGAGAAACGGAGATGCCAACTTTGGCATCTCCTGCTAAAGATTCTCCACTCAGTTTAAGTAAAATTCTTTTAAACTTAATTTCCCGGGATAGCCCCATATTAGTTATTCCCCAATACGAAAACGGGCAAATCTTTTAATATTGATATTTTCGCCAACCTTGGCAATAGTTTCGGTCAATAACTCTTTAATGGTTTTATCCGGATCTTTGACGTAAGGCTGCTCCAGCAGACAAACTTCACTGTAATATTTTTCCAGACGACCTTCTACAATTTTATCAACAATGTGTTCCGGTTTGCCGGAAGCCAGTGCCTGTTCGCGATAAATTTCTTTTTCTTTTTCAAGCACCGTCTGATCTAATTCTTCACGTGAAACTGCCAGTGGATTGCTGGCTGCAATATGCATGGCAATATTTTTGGCAAATTCCTGGAAGTCATCAGTTTTGGCCACAAAGTCTGTTTCACAGTTGACTTCGACCAAAGCGCCCAACTTACTACCCGGATGGATGTAAGCCGTAACCACGCCTTCGTTGGCTTCGCGTTCGGCACGCTTGGCAGCTTTGGCAATACCTTTTTTACGTAATAAATCTACGGCTTTTTCAAAATCGCCTTCGGCTTCCTGTAAAGCTTTTTTACAATCCATCATGCCTGCGCCGGTCTTTTCGCGCAGTTCCTTAACCATTGCTGCAGTAATTTCTGCCATTATTTCGACTCCTCTACCACTTTTTCAGATTTTTCTTTTTTAGCTTTTGCTGCTGTTTCCTTTTTGCCTTTTGCCGGACGCTTTTTGTCCTCCGGCTTTTTTTCTTCTTTTTCCTTTTTAGCAGCTTCTTCCAAAGCTTTTTGATCCTGATATTTTTGCCGTGCTTCAATTACCGCATCGGCAATTTTACTTGTAATTAAACTGATACTCTTGGCTGCATCATCATTGGCCGGTATCGGGTAATCAACCACCGTCGGATCCACATTCGTATCCACCATAGCCACCACCGGAATATTCATTTTTTTAGCTTCGCGTACGGCGATATGTTCCTTATTGATATCCACCACAAAAACCAGACCCGGCAAACGTTTCATCTCCAGAATACCGGATAGCACCCGATGCAATTTTTCTTTTTCACGATCGATCATCAGACGTTCTTTTTTGGAAATTTTTTCATAAGTACCATCGGTACTCATTTTTTCCAGGTTCTTGTAGTGCTTAATTGATTTTTTAATCGTCGCAAAGTTGGTCAGCATACCACCCAACCAACGGTGAGTTACATAAAACATTCCGCAGCGCTGTGCTTCAGCAGCCACAATGTCCTTGGCCTGAGGTTTTGTTCCGACAAACAAAACTTCATAGCCTTCACTAACTACCTGACGGACCACTTCCAGGGCTTTGTCCAAAGCCAGCTGGGTCTTTTTTAAATCAATGATGTGAATCCCGTTTTTTGCCATAAAGATGTATGGCTTCATTTTGGGATTCCAGCGACGGGTTAAATGTCCAAAATGGACACCTGCAGCTAACAGCTGTTCTAATGATACTGAGGGCATAAAAATTCTCCTTGAATTTTGGGTTAAGCCTCCACCATTCTCTAACCTCCCCAATCCAATTCATTTTCAGAACCGGACACCCGGAGAGGAAACAAAT
>CAYNLJ010000479.1:0-1844 GCA_964398005.1 uncultured Caldithrix sp.
GCGTATTTTTGTAAAAAATAGTCTGCCAGATATGGAATATCTTCTCTACGATCGTTCAAAGGGGGAATTTTGATGGTTAGTACATTTATGCGATGGAATAAATCCTCCCGAAAGCGATTTTCTTTAACCAGTTTCTGCAAATCCTGATTGGTCGCCGAAATAATACGAACATCCACTTTTTGCGGCTCACTATTCCCAATGACATCAATTTCATTGTTGTCCAACACCCGTAAAAGTTTAGCCTGCATGGAAAGTGGTAAATCACCGATTTCGTCTAAAAACAAGGTGCCGCCATCGGCCAGTTGAAATTTGCCTGGTTTGTCAGACAAGGCACCGGTGAAGCTTCCCTTTGCATGACCAAACAATTCACTTTCCAACAGGGCCTCCGGAATCGCGGCGCAATTAACAGCCACAAATTTCCTGCCGCTGCGTTTGCTTTTATTATGCAGGGCTCTGGCCACCAATTCTTTGCCCGTTCCGGTTTCTCCAAGAATCAGCACAGGCGTATCGGTTGCAGCAACCGTTTCGATCATTTGGAAAATATG
Organism: uncultured Caldithrix sp.; assembly: GCA_964398005.1. Lineage (GTDB taxonomy): Bacteria > Calditrichota > Calditrichia > Calditrichales > Calditrichaceae > Caldithrix. Next base: position 546 of record CAYNLJ010000479.1, read on the forward strand.
TTGCATTGGTTTACTTTTCCCAACCATGGCATAAGTTTCTGAAATTTCATTCAGTAGCGTCTCTTTTTCTACAGCCCAGCTTTTTTTCTCAATGGCTTTTTGAATGGTAATTAACAGACGTTTGGTTTCGATGGGCTTTTCCAGAAAATCATAGGCCCCCTGATGAATGGCCTCTACAGCAATGGAGATGGTGCTTTCACCGGAAATCATAACCACAGGAAGCAAAGGATACGTTGTGGCGATCTGTTCCAATAGTTCAAGACCATTAACACCCGGCATGGCTACATCCAGCAAGACACAATCAAAATTGTTCATAGATAAGGCTTCCATAGTTTTTAAAGGATTGGACAGGGCCTGTACCTGATAATGATTGTATTCCAGCGTGTTTTTTATGGCTGTTAAAAAATGTTCGTCGTTGTCCACAATCAAAATACGGCTCATTCTACTCCTCGTTCCACTGGCAAGGTGATGCGGAAAACCGCGCCAAAATTTTCTTTGGAAATGACTTCCACTCGACCACCATGATCCGTAATGATTTTTTGCGCAATGGACAATCCCATGCCGGTGCCATCTTTTTTAGTAGAAAAAAACGGCTCAAACATGCGGTTTTTGACCTCATCCGAAAAACCCGGACCATTGTCGGCGATTTCAATTTCCAGCTCGTCCTGAAAATGGTGTTCCAAATTTTGTGCCAAAACCGAAGTGATTAAAATTTTCCCTTTCCCCTTCAAAGCATCGATGCTGTTTTCAATAAATATTTGAAAAGCCATTTCCAGTTGTTTGGCGTCGGCCTTGAGCCAATGTTCGGATTCCTCCAAATTGAGTTCGATCTTCAGGTCTTCATTTAAAAATGGCCTGAAATGATTTAAAACATTTTCTAAAATTTCATTCAATTGAACAGGCTGCAAATTTGGTTCTTCCAGATTGGTAAACTTCAGAAAGTTTTTGGTCATTTCATGAATTCGCTTGATTTCAGCAATGGTCATCTGAAAATCATCCTGTGTAATTTCCAATGCCTGTGGCGTAGCATCCTGAAGTTTTTGTTGAATGCGTTCTATATTGAGGAGTACCGATCCCAATGGCGTTTTGATATCGTGCGCCATTTTACGCACCGTTCGACTCCAGGTCTTCTGGCGATCGGAAAGCACCGCCTTGCTGAAATCTTTAATAATCACCAGATAAGCGTAAATGAAATTAAAGCGTGATTTAAAAGGAATAACGCGGATTTCACCGGACAGACGATTGCTACCTTTACTGATCACAAAATCTTTACGTACAGGCTCTCTATGAGTCATACTT
>CAYNLJ010000480.1:0-1839 GCA_964398005.1 uncultured Caldithrix sp.
GCTCCAGATGTCCAGTTTGCTGAAGACAGCGACTGGTATTTTGTCGCCTGGCTGGACAGTGTCTTCTGCGATCCGGACAGTACTTCAAAACTCTCTTTTAGTGTTACCAGTTCTAATTCAGGGATCTTAAAATCTTTACAACATGATTCGTTGTTTGTAAAAGGCAAAACCAATTATTTCGGCAATGTGAAGCTATTTATTAAAGCACAGGATCAAATTTACCTGAGCGTTTATGATACGGTACAGGTAACGATTTGGCCACGTAATGATCCTCCTTACCTTGCTCAACCTCTGCCGGACTCCCTCTCGTTTGCCAGTGATTCATCCTGTTCCATCTTGCTTTGGGATTATTTTGCCGATCCCGAATCACCGGATTCATTATTGCAATTCAATTTTCAGGCTTTCTCGGATTCACTGCTACTCTCCTTTGAACAGAAGACCGGGCAATTAAAATTGTCTGCCAGGAATGGTTTCACTGGTAACGGCTGGTTGTGGATCACAGTCAATGATGATTCGGCAGCAACGGTACGTGATTCGATCATGATTTACATAAAGACGATGACCGGTCTGGCTGATGGAAAAAACTCATCCATCCCCAATCAATTTTATCTGACACAGAACTTTCCCAATCCATTTAATCCGGTCACCAATTTTGAACTGGGACTGCCTCAGGCACAAAACATCAATCTGACGCTCTTCGACCTGCGCGGAAGGGCAATTCACAGCTGGCGAATGGGACCGCTTGCCGCCGGCCGCCATCGCATTAAAATTGATGCCAACCAGTTGCAACTGGCCAGCGGTGTTTACTTTTTACATTTAAAATCCCAGCACTTTCAGGCCGTGCGTAAAATAATTTTGTTGAAATAGGCGTATCTGAACCACAGGAGAGGCTATGTTTCATTTCTGGCGGAGACACAAAATTAAGGTTATTCTTGATGTGCTATTAGAAAATGGCCTCTTTTATTTTGTTATCAAGAACCTGGACGATGCCCCTGTGTACAAAGTCACTTTTAAATTTGATAGAGAAATAACCGGCCTGGAAGGAGGCAAAACGATCAATGAACTACAGCTTTTTAAGAATATTGAATTTTTGGCACCTAAAAAAGAAATCAAGCTGTTTGTCGACACCGCGCCGTCTTTCTTTCAAAATAATCCGGAAGGAATTTTTACAGTCATAATTTCCTACCAGAATTGGGCAGGAAGAAAGCGTCTGGCGATCATAAAACACGATTTAAACATTTATCGGGATATTGTTTTCATATCACAAAAATAGGAGGGACGGGAAATGCCCGGAGAACGCATTGATCCAATTACCAATTTTCGCTTCATCGTTGAAATAGATGGTGTAGTCCGGTCCAATTTCAATGAAGTCATTCTACCTGAGATTGTTGTAAATACTATTGCCTATCGTGATGGTAGTGATTTGGCTGGAGAAAAAAAACTATCCGGTCCCGTTGAATACACGAACCTTATTCTCAAGGGGAGTATTACGTCTTCTTTAGAATTGTTTAATTGGATTAAAATGGTTAAAGATGGCAATGTTCGAGAAGCTCGACGCAATTTATCGGTGATATTAATGGATGAAATGAATAATCAGGTGGCCAGGTGGGATATGTTTGGTGCTTTTCCTATCCACTATCAGGTTTCGCCTTTGGATGCTCAGGGACAGGAAGTGGTCATGGAAATACTGGAAATAGCGGTGGAAGGAATTCAAAGAGTTGAATAAAAGTTTCAAGCTTCATTAATAAATACACACCATTGGGAGGCCATCGCCTTAATATTTACACCAGCCTGCAACAAAAGAACAGCAGTGTTTACTTTCTGTATTTAAAATCTCAG
>CAYNLJ010000481.1:0-1835 GCA_964398005.1 uncultured Caldithrix sp.
CATAAGTCGGTGATCCACTGGCTGAGTAATTAGGGGTCAGTGATCCCCCGCTAAATGGCCTCGCAAAAATACGTACCCCGCTGGCCTCATCTGTCGTGTAATCAAAACTGATCGATACATTTTCATTGAAAGCTAGAGATGTTGGGGAAGAAGGCGATAGTTGTATATTGGATATTGAATGAGAGGCAAAATGAATTTCTACGGGAACAAAAAATTCGAGGATTAATACACTCTGGTCATTGTTATAAACCCGAAAGCGAATCTGATCAACCGTAACCTCGCCTGACTTGATTGTGAATGTTGTAGTTCCACTCCCGCTGCCTACAGGATAATTCGGTGATCCACTGGCTGCGTAATTAGGGGCCAGTGATCCCCCGCTAAAGGGCCTTGCAAAAATGCGTACACCTGCCGTTTGATCGGTTGTATAATCAAAACTAATTTCTACATTTTGATTGAAGCTTAATGAGGCCGGGGAATTGGGGGATATTTGAATGTTTGAAATGTTATCGCCGACACCCGTACCCATAAACAACAGTAAAAATGCTAAAACCGGTAGCATTCCGAAAATGGATTTTCTCATGATAATTTCCTCCTAATATTCAGGAATTAAAGAGTTCACAAAATCCAGAAATTTTTATATTATTGGTTGTCAGGAAACGGTAATCAATGCACTAATTCTACGACAGTTGATGAAAAATAAGATCATTCAACCAATGTAGTGCTTAAGGTGTGGGGCAGTATGGAATTGTTTTCTGGTAAAATCTCTTTGACAATTTGTGAATCCTTAAAAGTAATGGTTAATTTTCGATAGGGCGGATTTAGAAATTTGATAAAACGGAAGATAACCTCCCTACCTGTTTATTTGCTAAGAATTGCGCTGTTTTTTCCAGTGATTGCTTTCTATTTTGAAAGGAACACCTGGATATTCGTTTTGCGCAGGCAAGTACTGTTTTCTGAAGTTCGAATCTTTTACGGTGGCTGTAGATTCATAGTCCCCCCTATTTTTATTTGACGGTTTTGGCTACCTATGTTTTTGTTGAAACCTTAATGGTTTCGAATGACAATTTTCACAGGTCTTTCCGCTAGTCCTGTTTGAATCCAAATAGTTTCGCTACCAACCAGGAAGCGAAATTCATAATCAATTTATCTTTTCAATATTTGTTTTCAGAATGTTATGGATATATTGAACGGTTTTCCCTATGTTATATTACATAAAACGGTATTAATTTTTTGAATATTCCCCCATTAAAATTTTTATCAACTCCCATCTTTCGAACGGTTTAATAAATCCACCATATTTGCCCCTCTCCGCTGCACTGTGCATTTCATTAACCCAAAGAACAGGAGATTTTTTTAAGATTATTTGTCTACAATAAGATGAAGTCAGCCATTAACTGTAAACCTGCCATCACAGTAAATAAAAGGGGCCTATTATGATTCTACATTAAATATTGCTTTTTCTGAAATGATAACTTTCCTAATATTGATTTTTTCTTCAATAACGTCCTGATTCTGCATAGTTTCCAAGTGGATCTTGCACAGTGTTTCCCGTCAATGGGGCGAGCCCTCCTGCAAAATCACCCGAAGGAGAAAGTGGCCTCGCCCCAGAATTTCCTTCCCAAAAAGGAAAGAGAAGCGAAAGAGTAGAACCAGCCATTTACCGCAGGTAGGCAAGCTTCTTTACGCTGGTAAAAGTTCTGCTGCTTACCTGAGACTTTGCCACCATACGGTAAAAGTAAACACCGCTGGCAAGTCCGTCCGGTCTCCATTGAATTTTGTAAAAACCGGCAGGTTTAATGCCTTCTAAAAGTGTTGCCACCTCCTTACCAAGCACA
>CAYNLJ010000482.1:0-1833 GCA_964398005.1 uncultured Caldithrix sp.
TTTCCAGGGCGACAAATTCTCTTTCGTTTAACTGATATTTTTGAATGATATTGTTCTTTAAAGAATCACTCATTTTTTTTGCATCATCTTTATTCAGTTCAATTCCGGCGATGTTTCGCGGGATCTGAATATAAATAAATCGTCCAAACACACCGGACAATGCCACCGCCACCATACTCCAGAAACTGACAGCTACCAGGCCGTTCAGTTTAAAGGTGGTGTGTAATATGACCAACAGCGGGCCTACGATACCGAAAAAAATGTGAATATTCAGCCAGTGACTCAGAAGCCCCCAGCCATTAAACATCCGGAATCGCTTGCGAATAGAGTAAAGTAAGAGTAAAATCATCATTAAGGAACCCAGAATGCCCAGTCCATGGCTCACTTTGCCTCCTGGTTTCCACTGCTGATACATTGGATGGTGTGGTCTTTCGGGCAGGGGCAATTGGTAATAGGTCCAGCCTGTTACGGCGAGATAGATAATTGAACCAAAGGCCAGTAAGTACAGTGTCATTAAAAGAATTTTGAATTTATCTATTCTGATTTCGCTCATAATCATCTACCCTTTTAAATTAAATTAAACCAGAATTCGCCCACCACGGCTCTTTATTCGACCTCCTTGTCGAAATTACTTTTTAACATAAATTCATTCGTCAATATTTCTTCAAGGTTTAATATGGGAAAATTTTTTCTTTCCATTTTTGATTTTTATTTGGCACAAAATTTGTTTAATTTTAACAATGAAAGGAGAACAGGCAATGGGTGGGAAATATTTCATATTTTTTTGCTTAGCATTTTTCATGTTTACTAATACCATCGGTTTTGCTCAGGACACGACAAAGGTAAAACCAAATAAGAAGCAACACCAGCTCAAATTTGTCGACAAAAATGGTGACGGGTACAATGACAATGCCCCCGATCATGATGGGGATGGCATTCCCAATGGTTTAGACCCGGATTGGCTGAAAAGTAGGCATAAAAAACGTCCGGTCTTCCGTGATCTCGATGGGGACGGCATTAATGATTTAATACAAAACCGGTCAGGAGGTAACAAAAATTTCCTCCATGGCAAGCGGCCGCGTCCGAATACCAAAAAGCCAAACCGGCCAAAACTGCGCATTGGCCCCAAAATGAGAGGACGAAAATAACTTAAAGCGCCTGAATTGGACCCGTGATTCTTATTTCGACCGGTACACCTTCAACCTGAGAAGGTATGCTGGTTTCAACCTCCAGGCTTATTTCCTTTACCGACACAATAATACCTGCCTTGCCATCCTCAGTTTTACCAATGCCTACAGCGACTACATCAGGTATTTTCAGCCACTCTTTTTCCACTTTTTGCTTAATCGCTTTGAGCGTCTGGTAGGATTTTTCAACCATACCACTAATAGCGAATAATGTCTACATTTAATGCACTAAATACATTTTGAATTCTATTAATCACAGTGCTGCTACTGCTACCGGCGAACAAAAGACCAACGATCTCACTGTTCATGTTTAAAACCGCTGAACCGCTGTCTCCACCGGCGCTCATGTTGCCGGCCATTAATTGATCGACAAACACCGCGGTTTTATTTTCTCCATAGCTCACGGTGACGGTAACATCGACCTGTTCAATTTCTCCGGTTGTCCAACCGGTTGTACGGCCACTTTTCTGGATTTTCATACCCAACTCCCCTTCAGCCACTTCCTGAATGGAACCGATCTCAGCAATCTCATTGATCACATCATCAGGATTTAATGGTTGAGCTATGGCACAATCAACCAGATTTTCCTGGGCCTGGGTGTGGTTTAAGCGGACGGCTTTTAAACGAGTTCTACTGCCCAACAGGG
>CAYNLJ010000483.1:0-1828 GCA_964398005.1 uncultured Caldithrix sp.
CCGGTGAAGAAATTATTAAATATCTCTGGCAGGAGCTGGAAAAACATTTAGGAAATAAACTTTTTAAACTTAAATTATGGGAAACCAATAACAACTATTTTGAACTGGAGAGGAACGAAAAATGAAAAGTATGGAAGATGCTGTACGGCAAATATTGATCAGCATTGGTGAAGATCCTGAACGCCAGGGCTTAAAAAACACCCCTTTTCGTGTAGCAAAAATGTATCGCGAAGTTACCAAAGGCTATCAGGCCGATCCCCAAAAAATCATTAACAATGCTATTTTTGACGTGGACTACGATGAGATGGTAGTCGTAGCCAATATTGAATATTACAGCATGTGTGAACACCACATGTTACCCTTCTACGGAGTCGTTCATGTTGGCTACATTCCAAAAGGTAAAGTAGTTGGCCTTAGCAAAATTCCACGTATTGTGGATATGTTTGCCCGCCGCTTGCAGATTCAGGAAAAAATGACCCTGGAAATCGCACATCTTTTGAATGATGCTTTACAACCAGATGGAGTGGGGGTTGTGGTTGAAGGTCAGCACATGTGCATGATGATGCGTGGTGTGCAAAAAGACAAGGCCAAAATGATCACTTCGGCCATGTTAGGTTCATTTAAAGATGACGAAAAAACCCGAGCTGAATTTTTAAACCTGATCAGGAGTCCGCGTGTCGATTCTCCATTCTAAGGATTGGACTATTGTTACCGGAGCCAGTCGTGGCATCGGTAAGGCTGTTGCCCTTCGGCTGGCCGCCAGTAACTTTAATTTAATTCTGATTGCCAGAAATGATTCGTTGTTGAGTGAGCTTTCGGCTCAAATTCATCGGGCCGGAGGCAGCGCTTTATGGTTTAAAGCCGATCTTACCAATGAAAATGACCTGAATTTGTTTGGAGATTGGTTGCGCACTAAAAATTTGCAGGTTAAGCACATCGTCTTAAACGCTGGTTTGGCCTTAATTGGTAAAGTACTCGAAATGCCCATTCAGGATTGGCGGGCAATCTTTGAAACCAATGTACTGGCTCCGGTGGCTTTATTACAAACCGTCAAGGAAAATCTGCAAAACAATGGACACCTGATTTTCATTAATTCCGTGGCCGGTAAAGTGACCTTTCCGGACTGGGGTGCTTATTCCGCTTCAAAGTTTGCTTTAAAGGCCATTACCAGTACTCTGCGTCAGGAACTGGCTGACAAAAAGATTCATGTAACTTCCGTTTTTCCATCTTCTGTTGCCACTTCATTGCACGACCAGCTTGGTTTACAGTGGGACAAATCCAGAATGTTGAAAACCGAAGACCTGGCCCGTGCGGTGGAATGGCTTTTACAAAATCCCGAGCATGTCAATATTAACGAACTTTCCATGGAAAACATCCACGGCCTTTTTTAATGGCCAATCATATTTGATAATTCTCATGCTTTATTTTAATCATTTTTATTTTTATTTGATTTAAAACACAATTTTTTTTATTATCATCGTTACTATTGATAGTAACAGTTACTATTGAAAGAAACACCATGGATCAAAATTTAAATGAAATTTGCCAATATTTGGCTGATACCAAAGAACCCGAGATTATATTCAAATTTTTAAAAAGCCTGATGACGCCCAAAGAACTGGAAACTCTTTCTTCGCGCTGGCAGATTGTCAAGCTGTTGGATCAGGGGGTTCCGCAACGCAAGATTGCCAAAGACCTGCATCTGAGTCTTTGCAAAATTACACGAGGTTCGAAGGAATTAAAAAAACGCAATTCGATTTTGAAAAAAGCAGTTAAACAATTTCAAGGTTAAACTTTTAATTATTTAAGGAGGATTAATGCAAGTAAA
>CAYNLJ010000484.1:0-1818 GCA_964398005.1 uncultured Caldithrix sp.
AAGCCCAGAAACTGAATCAAACGGTTAAGCTCCTCAGCAGGATTTTCAATGAGATGGTTAAAGTCAATTTTTACAACCTGCATGTTTTTTTGATGAGTAAGGTAGTGTTGTACCTTTAACAGATGATGAGCTAGCTGTTGACGCAATCTGGTCCTTTTTTCCAGATCTAATTTGGGCTGTTGTTTCAACATTTTGTTTTGCGAAGCAATAACTTCTTCCAGTTTACGTGTCATAAAAATAACTTTGTAGTCAAACTGATTCGGTAAGTAAAATAAAAGAGGCGAAACTATCTTAACTGCTTTGCCCTTAGCCAGAGGTAACCAGGAACTGTCGGTTTTTAAATTTTTTACAGGTTGATATTCAAAATAACCCTGTGGATTACTTTCATCGGCTGGTCTCCGGTTGTCAACTAACAACGGAATGCCGGCCTTTTCCAATATTTGCATCATTAACGAAGTGCCGCTACGTGGCAGACCACTTACTACCAAAATGGTATTTTTATTCAATAAATTTATATTTTTTACGGAATTTGCAACCATTAGTCATTCCTCCCGTAAACTTTAATTAAGTTCATCATTTACCCATTAGGAGGATTTATGTTACATTCCACATACAAACGTTTTTTCGTCACTTCACTTTTGCTTCTCAGTTTTTTTGTCTTTGGCTTTGCCGGTGACAAGGACAATACTGACTGGCCGGAGTTCAGCAAACAATTGTTGGAGGCCGTTAAATCACCCAATACAGGCATACATGCTTCTGCCATGCAGCAGATGATTCAATACTATGATAGTCTTAAGATTGATGCCGCTCGTTACGATATCATGGATCTGTTCCTGAAATCGGATCATCAGGGTGTCCGTCAGCTGGCATTGGTAGCCTTGCAAAAGATTAACAACAGCTTTGATATGGGCTATCTGCAGTTGCACTACCTGTACGAAACAGACAGCAGCATTAAAAATCAGTTGGCTTCTGTTTTGCAAGCTTCCGGCCGGGAACTACCTCGCGAATAGCCTCCAAATGACAAATGCAAAAGCCCCTGCGGGGGCTTTTTTTTTATGGGTTGAGTCCCAGTTCAGGAGCCACCTGGCTTAGTGCTTTGACCACAAATTCGACATGTTCTTCAAAGGGTATGCCTAATTCTTCTGCGCCTTCTTTTATTTCATCCCTGTTCACTTTGGCCGCAAAACTTTTATCTTTCAATTTTTTCTTTACTGATTTGACTTTAACTTCACCAATGGATTTATTGGGCCGAACCAGGGTCACAGCGACCAGAAAGCCGCACAGTTCATCCACTGCGTAAAGGGTTTTGGCCATCAGGGTTTCCCGTGCTACACCTGAAAAATTAGCATGACCTAAAATGGCAGTGCGGATTTCTTCAGAAACTCCTTTTTCTTTAAGAATTTCACTACCTTTCATGGGATGTTCATCAGGGTATTTTTCGTAATCAAAGTCGTGCAATAAGCCTACCACACCCCACAATTCTTCATCCTCACCAAATTTTTTAGCGTAAGCACGCATGGCTGCTTCTACGGCATAGGCGTGCTTTAGTAAGCTTTCACTTTGTGTGTATTCCTTTAAAATGCTCAAAGCCTGGTCACGTGTCATATTAGTTCCTCCTTAACCACATAGTACGTTGCCGCCATTTACATTCAAAATTTCGCCGTTAATGTAGCGGGCCAAATTGGATGCCAGAAAAATTACCGGTCCGGCGATGTCATCAGCCGTACCAACAAATCCCAGAGGAATATTTTTAGCAATTTCCGCTTCCTGTTCATCCATGGTTTTTTGCGTCATATCGGTTTTGACCCAGCCCGGAGC
>CAYNLJ010000485.1:0-1814 GCA_964398005.1 uncultured Caldithrix sp.
GTCCGGGTGCCGGGTAAGTGTCCTGTTTTTCAAATTCCCACCAATGTTCTACATACGGATCGTGAACGCGGATTTCAGCACCCATCTCAGCCAATTTACGGATGATGATTTCCGAACCGCTGTAGCGCGTATCGCCCACATCTTCACGGTAGGCAGCGCCCAAGACCAGCACTTCTGCGGCGGCAATGGGTTGTCCCATATTACGCAATGCATCTCTGGTTAACTGTGCCGCGTGTAAACCACGGGTATCATTAATGTCGATGGCTTGTGGCGTAATGCGAAAAATATCATCATTAAAACCCAAAATATGTTGGTAGGCCCACAATCCCAAACCACCATCTTTTGGTAAGCAGTAACCTCCAATCCCTGGTCCGGGAAAAATGATGTTGCTGTGTGTGGGCCGCACTTTAATGGCATTGATTACTTTAATCAAATCCACTCCATTGCGCTCGGCAAATAAGCTCCATTCATCCAGAAAGGCCAGAATGGTGGCTCGGTAGCTGTTTTCCACAATTTTAGCCGTTTCCGATTCAATGGGTCGATCCATTACAGTTAGTGGAAATTTGTCGGTATTGAGTACTTCGTTCAAAAATTTAACGACTCGTTTACGTGCTTCTTCGTTGATGCCACTGCACACCCGCCAAAAATCGCGAATACTGGCTACATAATTGCGTCCGGGCATCACGCGTTCGTAACTGTGAGCCAGCAATGGGTCGCTTTCAATACCACGTCGTTTAAAGATTTTTTTCATGATAGGATAGGCAACCTGTTCGGTTGTGCCCGGCGGTACCGTAGTTTCGATTAAAACCAGTGCATCCGGTTGAATGTGTTCGGCAATAATACCAAAGGATTTTTCCAGCGCTACCATATCGGTATGTCCGCTGCGTACGTTCCCCAGGTCATTTTTAACGTAATCACATTGGACATCGACTACCACCACATCAGCCAGAGAGAGCACATCATAGGTGTAAGTGGCGATCATCGTCTTTTTCTCTTTGACAACGCGGGCAATCATCGGATCGACTTCCGGGTCTTCCGCTTTGACTGGCGAGACGCCGCGATTGATTAAAGGAATTTTCCAAAAGCTGCGTACACTGGGCCGTTGCATACCGATCACAAATTTGGAAGGCTTACCCGTCTTTTTGTCAACCGTGTCAGCTACAATGGCGGCCATAACCGCGCCAACGAAGCCAAGTCCCATAACGACTACAATTTCGCGTCCTTTGGACCGCTCTTCCTCCACCCTACGTTTTAAACGATCGAATTCAATCTGGTAATCTTCTGGTTGAGGCAAAGGGAATTGCTCACCGTTAGGACTAATAGAAACTTGCTCTTTCATGACAACTTCCTTTTTAAAAATAGGACTTCAGGTTAAATATTTTGATTTAGATAAATTCTGATATTTTGTTTTTAATAGAAAGGGAGAGTCCCTAACATGTTTTGGAATTCCTCCTTTTAAGAAAGCAATGTTTTTTTAGCTTCAAAAATTAAATTTCCAAAATAATGATGAGAAAGAACAAAATTTATTTTAAACCATGACAAATCAAAGATGAAAAGATTAAACTACATGCAAAATAAAAAATAAATATGTCAAATTCAAAATATATTTGATTTTTGGATTCTTTTTTGTAATGTAAAATGAGGTAATTTTCAAAACATTATTTTGATGTCGCCTTTATTTTTATGTTATTTATTCTTGCTATTTTTTTCTCACAAAGGACACAAAGGGCACAAAGAAATTTTTAAAATTAAATTTGTGACAATCTGTGGTAATCAGTGGCAAAAACAATAGAACACGGATAACACTGAAAGCA
>CAYNLJ010000486.1:0-1813 GCA_964398005.1 uncultured Caldithrix sp.
TGATTAGAATAAATCTCAACTCTCCGGGTTGCTCTGCATGCAGGGCAAACAAAAAAAGCGCACCTCAGTGCGCTTTACTTATCCCCAATTTTCACTCAATGAGCTTCAAATTAATCGCCAAAAATAATGCCCAATCCACGTGCTGTATGTAACAGTTGATCATTTGGTTCAACATAATTGTAAGCAGCCACTGCTTCCTTTAAAGGAATAGAAACAATGTTTGGGTGTTTGTAGGAAACCATTTTACCATATTCCTGATTGAGCACCATCTCAAAAGCCTTCACCCCAAACTGCGAAGCCAGAATTCTGTCGTAGGCCACCGGTGTACCGCCACGTTGCAGGTGTCCCAGAATGGTAACCCGAATATCTTCCTCGAAGCCAGCTTGTCTTAACTCTTCTTTTAAACGTAAACCAGCGCCGCCTAATTTTTTATTCAGATAGCCAACTTCTTCGGCTTTTTCCGCCACGGCTTCCCCACCAATAGGTTTAGCGCCTTCGGCAATCACAATGATGGCAAAACCTCGGCCGCCGACAATGCGACTACGTAATTTCTCAACTACTTTATTAACATCATATGGAATTTCCGGGATCAAACAGATTTCTGCACCACCGGCGACTGCCGCATGCAAGGCAATCCAACCGGCATCACGTCCCATGACTTCCAGAATGAACACTCGGTTATGACTTTCTGCCGTAGTCACCAGTTTATCAACAGCATCCGTGGAGATTTCGACTGCTGTCTGGAAACCAAAAGTAAAATCAGTACCCCGTAAGTCATTATCGATCGTTTTAGGGACACCAATAATATTAAGTCCTTTTTCATAAAGCGCCAAAGAAATCCTCTGGGAACCGTCCCCGCCGATATTGATCACCGCTTCAATATTTTGATATTGCAGTTTACGAATTAATTCGTCCGAACGATCAACGGTTGTCCAGTTACCGTCTTTATCTTTTACCGGCCAGGCAAAAGGGCCGCCTTTATTGGTGGTACCGATAATGGTTCCACCTTTCACGTGAATTCCGGAAACTTTTTTCTCATCCAGCGGGATGAGTTCCATAGGTTCGCGTAAAACCCCGTTAAAGGCCTGGTAACTGCCTAAAATTTCCCAGTTGTATTCTTGAGAAGCTCTCTTAACAATTGCTCGGATTACTGCATTTAAGCCGGGGCAATCACCACCACCTGTAAGAACTAAAACTCGCTTCTTCATCTTTTCCCCATTTCTTTTACCAACTTCAATGACTCTATCTATTTAAAGCAGGGCAGAATATAAGTTTTCCACCCTGTTTGCGCAACAATATTTATGCAAGATGAAAATTTTCGGCTAAAATAATAAAAACATAAATTTCCGGGGGCCCATTTGCCCCCGGAAACCTGATTATTTTATCAGCAATAATCGTTGACGGGCTGAGAATTGATTGGTTCTGAGAAATAATATGTACATGCCACTGCTCACTGGAAGGCCTTTATCATCATTACCTTTCCATTGAATACGGTAGGAACCCTCCTGCAGTCTGGAATCAATAAGCGTTCTGATCTTCTGTCCCAATATATTGTAAAGTTCAATTTGCACCTGACTGGCTTTGGGCAAATCAAATTTAATGGTTGTCGTACTGTTAAATGGATTCGGATAGTTCTGATAAAGTTTAAAAGTTTTGGGTAATTCAGTTAGCTCCTTGATTGCCGTTAGATCAACCACATATAATTTAAAACGGCTCACTGAAGTATCCTGACCATCGCTGGCAAAAAGAGATATCTGGGCGACTCCGGTCCAATCTTGTTGTGGTGTTACTTTTAGCAACGTATCTTCAACAT
>CAYNLJ010000487.1:0-1811 GCA_964398005.1 uncultured Caldithrix sp.
GGCTGGAAGATGATCATGATTCCGCTGGATTCCATTGCCGGAAGCGGTGATATGATTTTCCACAGCATTGTCATTCGTCAATTACCCGATGGCTATCAGTCAGGTGAAATTTTCTTTGACGATGCACAGTACGACATGATCATCACCGCGCTTGAAGAAGAGGATGCCTTAACACTGATTCCGAAAAAATTGGCTTTAAAACAGAATTACCCCAATCCTTTTAATCCGTTAACGACTATTGTTTATCAGTTGCCGGAGGCGGGGGAAGTACAATTAACCTTGTACAATATTCTCGGTCAGAAAGTAGCAGAATTGGTTAAAGAGAAAAAGCCGGCCGGAACGTTCAAGGCAACTTTAAATGCTCAAAACTTGTCCAGCGGAGTTTATTTATATCGATTAAAATTTAAAAATAAGATTATTACGCGGAAACTGATTGTCTTAAAATAAAGGGCGTTCTCCTTTAAGTTAAGAACAAGCTTAACCAACCTCCAAAATTGTCTTCCAATAAATGCCGAATTGGATTTAAAAAGTCCGTTCGGCATTTTTGTTTGGAAACAGTAACAGGTTGTTTTCACTTCAAAATAACTTCCTTGTGTGCCTGAGTGCATAGTTCAACCTCTACCCGGAACTGAATTAAAAGGTGAAAAACTACATATTCATGCGGTGCGTTGACCTAATTCTTTCATTATATTTTACTTTAGAAGTTTTTAAAAAGAAGGAGGAAGTTCAATGCCTGACCGTAAAAAAGAATTAGATAGATTGCTGGAATTAATCGAAAACGCCAATGCCCCGTTAATCGACCAATTGTTAAGAAAGTTGGAGATGACAGGTAATGTCGGGCATATCCTAAGCTCAAGGGTTACACTGAACAAATTGGGTAAAAAGTCGTGCCAACCAGCGCTTCTGTGGGTTATGGGAGGGAATGGTAAAACGGATTCTGATGGACAGCAACAAATTCATTTGAATAAATTGCTTTGCGAGACCGAAGAAATTGGTAAATCTGCAAGATTGGTTTTAACAGGTGAACCAAGATTTGTAACTACCGCTGAAAGCAATGAACCTGTTTTTTTAACGGCTATATTTGAAATTACGGAAACGCCTATTCAATCGGTTGAAGTTCCCCTGGAAGGCCAGAACCCAACCCAAACACTTGATATTATAGTTAATGTGCGCAGTTGGGATAATAATGGTAACGCTTTACCGCATGTGAATTATCAATGGAATTGTCTGGTGGAAGGCGCACGCTTAATTAATTTTTCAGGGTAAGGACTTGCCCATTCTGAATGTTTATTGATTCAACTTCTTTTGCCTTAAAAATATATTTTAACTTGTGAAATTATATGATCAGATATCTGCTTTGTTAAAATAGTAATAGATAAATTCACGAAGGAGTAATTTTTTAAATAATAAAGATATAGTCAAAGTCGCGGCCGTTCAGGCTGCCCCCGTCTTTTTAGACAAGGAAGCCATGCTTCAGAAAGCCAGTCATTTAATCAATCAGGACGCTAAAAGGGAAGCTCAGTTGGCCGTGTTCCCGGAAGTGTTTCTTTCCGGTTACCCGAATTGGTTATGGTCGGTTCCCAATAATCGAAAGCCACTCTTGGATGATCTGTACGCGGATTTACACGCCGGTGGAGCCACTGTCCCCGGGAAAGCAACCGAAGTCCTGTGTGAAGCGGCCAAAAAGGTGGCCGGTACTTACAAGGTACAGTTGAATGCCCGCCATTTGGCCAGTGGTGTTTACTTGTACCGTCTCAAGTTTAAAGATCAGGTTTTAACACGAAAAATGATTGTACTAAAATAATTTTTCC
>CAYNLJ010000488.1:0-1809 GCA_964398005.1 uncultured Caldithrix sp.
ATTTGAGAAATAAAGTGCGGCACAAACTGATCCCGGTTTTGGAACAGGTTTTGGGCCCAACTCTCTGGACTGGTGTGGCTCAAAGTTTTGAAAGCCTGAATCAGTTTTATCAGTTGTTTGAAGAGGAAAGTAAAAAATATTACCATCAACTGGTAAAAAAAGAAGGTCAGACCTTAACTGTTGAAATCAGCCGTTTTGAGGATTTGCACCCGCTTTACCGCAGGCAAATTCTAAGTTATTGTATTTCTGCCTATTATCCGTTAAATTACCAAATTACAGAACAACAATTAGAAGACATTCAAAAATTTGCCGAACAGGCTCAAACGGGAGCGCGATTTTCTGTTAAAAATGATCTTATTCTGTTAAAAGAACGGGCACAATTACGATTTGTAAGGGAACCTGAGGAAGCTAAAACCGTATTAAGGTTGGATAAAAATCAGAAAATTGAATTTAACGGATGGCAACTGAGTATTAAGCAGGTTGAAAAAGATCAGATCAGTTATTCTGAAAACCCGAATGTTGAATTTATTTGCGGTGATCGATTAAAATTCCCCCTGATGGTCCGCAATTGGCAGGAAGGTGATCGCTTTTACCCGCTTGGCCTGGGAAAAAGTCAGAAGTTAAAAGACTTTTTCGTGAATCAAAAGATTGAATGGCTGAAAAAGAAGCAAATCCCAATTTTACTCAACGGGAATGAAATTGTGTGGGTTTGTGGTTTAAGATTAGATCAACGTTACCGGATTACCAAATCCTGTAAAACAGCATTTAAACTCGAATTAATAAAACGGAGAGATGATTGAGATGAAGAGAGTCTTTAACGATCAATCGGAAATAGTGCCAGAAAATTACCATATTCTGATTCCGGAATCGACCATCGAAAGTCGCTTAAGGGAGCTTGGACAACAGATAAGCAATGATTTTCGGGGTAAAAAACCAATATTAATCGGAATTTTGAATGGCAGTTTTATATTTCTTGCAGATCTAATCCGTAACTTGGATATTGATATTGAAGTCGACTTTTTGCGAATTTCCAGTTATGGGGATGGTCGGGAATCTTCTGGTCATATTAAAATTTTAAAACCACTGAGCGCAGATATTAACGGTCGTCATGTTATTGTGGTTGAAGACATCGTGGATTCAGGGTTGTCGGTGCAGTTTCTGGAAAAAATGTTGTCTGCCTTTAATCCGGTTCAGCTTAAATTTGTAACCTTGCTGAATAAACCATCTAAAAACATTGTTGATGTTAAAATCGATTATGTTGGTTTTGAAATTGAAGATAAATTTGTCGTTGGTTACGGGCTTGATGATGCCCAGCTTAAAAGAAATTTGCGTTCCATTTATTTTATTGAATAAGTGGCGAAAGGAATGAGAAGGAATATGGACAATAACAAGAAAAATTTTGATAAAAAAAAGCAATCTTCTGGTAATAATGATGAATTTCAATGGAAAAAAGCTTCTAAAACGGGGCTGATCTGGATTCTTGTTTTATTGGCGGCGCTGGCCTTTAGCACCCTGTGGCCGGACAACAGGCCCAATGAAGTGGAAGTGCCCTATAATGAATATGTGAAATTGCTGCGTACCAAAATGATTCGCACTGGTGAAGTTACTCTGAAAGACAATAAATTCCGCGGCGTGTTGGTAGAACCGATGCCAGTCCAAAGTGTCAAAGGCAGCGCGCGTACAGCACGCTACATCAAAACCATTTTGCCTTTTGTAGACAGCGATGTCATTAAAGAATGGGAAGATTACGGTGTTAAAATCAGTTTTGTGGAACCGCCAAGCGACTGGACCATTCTGCTAATCAATATT
>CAYNLJ010000489.1:0-1809 GCA_964398005.1 uncultured Caldithrix sp.
TGAATTGATCTTCGGGCAATTCAATGGTCAGATGGATGGATTCATAGCTGAATTCATTGACTGGTTTACCGGCGCTTTTGTGTTCAATTTCGATCACGTGAAAATGATGACGAATCAGGGATTCGACCTGTTCAATATCTTCTAAAAAAGGACAAATAATGCGCAGACCGATTAAATCGTTGATAATGATGGGTTGAATTTCTTTCTGACGGTAACGAATCAATTTTTGAAAATAGGAATCAAAGCTTTTTAAACGATACTTAATATTAAAATTAATATCTGTTTTGATCAGTAATTTTTTTAATTGGCGGTAAAGACGATTCAGATTGTTTTCGTAATCATGACGGTAACGTTCGTACAAAATCAATAGCCTTTGGCGTTCGGAGATGGAAGGTTTGAACTGAACGGATGTTTCCATTTAATGTTTTCCTCTTTGCTTTTACCATTTCAGCCAGGAAAGTAATTTAATATTAAAATTTTTTAACTACAAAGTTTTGACCGGATTAACAAATTTTTCAAAGATCTGAATTTTAAGAAAATTTTTACGCATGAAGCGCTACTTTGTTCGAAAAATCGAGGACAAGCTTCTACACTGTTTTTTTAGGATTCAAGATTAAAAGAATTTTGTTCCTTAAGTCTATTGAAATCATTAATCCTTGAAATCGAGCATCAAAAATCAAAAAAAGTTTTCGGGAATTAAAAATCGGTGATTGGATGTCCGTCTGCAAAAATAAATTTTACAGATTCTAAGGACATAGCAAATCAGCGGCCGACCAGCAGGGACTCCAGGTTGTCTGAATTTAAAAAAACAACATCTGAAGACAGTTGCTTTTCATTGGCAGGGTGTTCAAACAAATAGAGCTGGTGCCCGCTTTGTAACAGCTGATCAAAATAGGCCTGCAGGCGGCCACCCGGCTGCATGTACAGGAATAAAATTTTTTGACAATGACTAAAAATCAGAGCGTCTCTTTTGCTGACCAAGCCCTGGTTGGGACGTTGTTGACTGGTCTCCGGCGAAATGATTAGTAATTTATTTTCTTTGAGCAGGGCCTGTTGCCAGCTTTCCAGTTTTAAGTGGTTGATTTCACGGGCAAAGTATTGAATCAGATTGGCTGTTACATGAGGATTAAAAAGAGCAAGAAGTTGCTTTTCCAGCGCAGATTGCCAGCCGCCGGCCAGACTGATGGGCAAACGCAATAATTCTGCAAAAAAGGCCAGCGCTGGTTTAAACAATTCCTCTGGCGTTTCACGAGAGGCAAAAACCGCTAACTTGTTCTGACTTAACAATTCGATATTGCCCCGTGAATGAAATACCAGTCTGGGCAAATTAGTGTCAAACATGACCATTCTCCTGCTTAATGGTCCTGCAAAAAAGTGAGGGCTTTTAAATATTTGTTTAAACGCTGTTGGTCTGCCGGTGTAATTTCCTTCAACCTGGTCACATCTAAATTGTCTTTTAAATCCGCAATTTTTACCGAGAGGGCCAGTTTGTTTTGAGCTACGCGTTCAAGGTAAGTAAAATAGTCTTCCTGTTCACGACGGGTCAGGCAATCAACAGCCTCTAAAATTTGGGGATCAAAACCGGCCTGTTTTAATTCCTGCAAAGTTATGTTTGAATCTTCAAGAACATCGTGTAGCAAGGCTACAATTTTGGTCTGGGTATCTTCCATTTGCAGCATCACCCGTAAAGGATGCAAAATGTAAGGCTGTCCGGCTTTGTCTTTTTGACCGGCATGGGCCTTAAGAGCAAGGGCCAATGCCTTTTCCAGTGCGTTCATTTTATGGCAGTGGATTTCCTTTTACGTCTAC
>CAYNLJ010000490.1:0-1802 GCA_964398005.1 uncultured Caldithrix sp.
CCATCGGCTCAAAGGAACTGGCCTATCAGGACATGGGGTTGCCTTTGGGAATTGAAAATTTTGAAGGTTTACCAAGGGATGGCATTGTGCCGGAAGGTGACCGCATATTTCGCATGCCATACTTTGATCCTCAAGGTAGAATGACTATCATGCAATGGAATACCAAGTCGTTGGGTGTAGATTATCGTATTGGCCCGCGCGAAACAAAAGTTGAAACTTACACCTGGGAACTTCCTGAAGACATTCCTGAAGGGAAAGTCACCTTTAAAGCAGAATTGATTTACCAGAAGTTGGTACAGTCGGTGGCTGAATATTTAGGTGCGGCAGAAGAAGCCACACCGGTCATCATCAATACAGCCACGACCTGGGTAGAAGTGTACGAATAAATCTTAAAATGATAACACAAAAAGGGGCATATTATGAAACAAAAACATTTTCCTTTTTGGATTTTTGGACTGCTGATTTCCTTTTTAATGAGTGGCCTGTTTGAAGAAGCTCAGGCCATCCCGGCTTTTGCCCGGCAGTACAAGATTTCCTGCACCACCTGCCACGCTCCGATTCCAAAACTGAAACCCTATGGAGATGAATTTGCAGGCCATGGTTTCATTCTGAAAGAGAATATTAAAAAACGGGATTTTGTAACCGGCGGTGAGGAAGACGAACTCTTTTTAAACAAGGTCTTTCCGATTGCTGCCCGTTTTGATGCCTACGCAGTAGTGGACGACAGCAAGGAGGTCAAAAATGACCTGCAAAGTCCCTGGGGGCTTAAATTGCTCAGCGGCGGCCCGTTATTTAAAAACATCGGTTATTATTTCTACTTTTACATGAGTGAGCGTGGTGAGGTCGCTGGCATTGAAGACGCCTACCTGCACTTTGATAATCTGTTTGGTAAAGAACTGGATTTGATGATCGGTCAGTTTCAGACTTCCGATCCTATCTTAAAACGTGAATTACGTCTCACCTTTGAAGATTACCAGATTTTGAAAGTCAAACCGGGCTTTTCCGGAGTAAATTTAACTTATGACCGTGGACTTATTTTAACCTACACACTGGAAAAAACATCAACTGATCTGGTCGGCATGGTGGTTAACGGCAATGGCAAAGGACCGGCAGACGAAGACACAAAGATGTTTGACAATAATAGTTTTAAAAATTTGGTATTTAGAATTTCTCAGGGTATTGGCAGCAAACTGAGTGTCGGTGGTTTTGCCTATTACGGGCAAGAAGAGGATGTGTACAAAAATAAATTAAAATACTTCGGTCCTGATGTGGTTCTTAATTTGGGAAAATTTGAATTTACCGGCGTTTACTTGCATCGTGAAGACAGTAATCCTCTGTTTGAAAAAAACGGCAATAAAATCAAAACCGACGGTTTTGTAGCTGAAGCGCACTTTGCTCCACAGGCCGACCGGTCAAAATTTTTCTTTACAGCGCTTTACAACAAAGTTACTTCGGATTATTCCCCAATTGAATATGAAACTCTGAGCTTGAATGCTTCGCATTGGTTCAAACGGAATTTACGTTTTCTGGTTGAGTACACACGTGATTTGCAAAATTCAAAAAATCGTTTTGTGCTAGGATTGGTGAGCGCTTTTTAACAAAAGTTCTACCGGTTCCTATGTTTAATCAAAAAAAGGAGGAGCTTACATGAAGAAGTTCATTTTGGCCGTTATAGCTGTGTTTGTAGCCTGGAGCGTACTGGACATGGTCATCCACGGCCTGATTCTCGGATCGCTTTACCGGGAAACCGCGCAGCTCTGGCGGCCGGAAGGGGAAATGATGATGGGCTTAATGTACATCGT
>CAYNLJ010000491.1:0-1801 GCA_964398005.1 uncultured Caldithrix sp.
GATTACCGTGGTTAATTTTGTTTGTTGCAGCTTCTTTGTTCTGAGATGAAATTTTAAAATTTCCTCTTGTAATAAAAAACAAAATAATTTTTGATTTTGTAAGATTATTATCCTATTTTAGAACTGAGGAGAGAAGACAATAAAATAAACCCCTATGAACGTATTTCAAATACATTTCGATTTATTCACAAATTTTATTTCAAAAACGCCTCAAAAAAACGTACTATTACTGGAAGCGAAATTTAAACGGAGTTGTTGTGGGCGATCTGATGCACCCAACATTAGGTGACCTGAGCAAGCTGCTCGAAGCTTTACCTGAACCGGCTTTGGTTTGTCTTCTTGAAAAGGAACAACCGGCCAGAATTTTAAGACTAAACCAGTCTGCAGCCCGCTTGCTGGGCAGCACTAAAAGCCAGCTCAAAAATCAAATCTTCACTAATTTCATCGATTGGCGAAGTTCCAATCTGAAACATATTAAGGTACAGCGAAAAACAACCCTGAAATGTTTTTTACGAAGTGCGGATAAAAATCTTTTACCTGTTGAATTAAAAATCAGTCCCTGGCCTGCTAAAGAGCCATCCGCAGTGTTGATCCTCATCCGTGACCGGAGCGAAGAGGTAAAGATTAAGGAAGAATTTGCCCGCCTGGAAGAGCGCTACCACTATCTGACCAATCTGGTGACCGACTATGCCTATGAATTTAAAGTGTTTGAAGACGGTCGAATGCAAGGCGTTTGGCTGAGTAAATCATTTTACAAACGATTTGGTCTTTCTCTGGAAGAGATTGATGCCCGTGGGGGCTGGGTAAGTATGGTCCACCCGGATGATTTAGAAGTTGCCCTACAGCATGCCCGCAAGGTAGCCGGCGGCCAAAGTGATATTTGTGAAATGCGTTTTTTTACCAAGACAGGCGAAGTTCGCTGGCTGCGCGACTATGCCATGCCCGTCTTTGACAAAACCGGGCAAAAAGTAATACGCATCTACGGCCTTTCAAAAGACATCACAGAGGAAAAAGAGTACCAGCAGGCGCTTAAGGAAAGTGAAGAACGCTTTCGAATTGCCTTTATTGCCAGCCCCGATGTATTAGGCATTACGCGCCTGAGCGACGGTAAACTGATAAATGTAAATGACGGTTTTTGCCGGATTTCCGGTTATTCCCGCAAAGAGGTTTTAGGGAAAACCACTACGGAATTGGAACTTTGGTACGACCTTAAGGCCCGGGACGAATTGGTTCGCCTTTTAAAAGAACACGGGAGTGTTGAGAACTTCGAAATACTGGTAAAAAACAAAGCCGGGCAGGTAAGGCATAATTTACTCTCAGCGCGTACATTCCGGTTGAAAGGTGAAGAATACCTGCTAACCATTGCCAAAGATGTGGAAGAGTTGTACCAGACGCAGCAGGCGTTGAAAACCGAAGTGCAACGAAACGAACTGCTGCTGAACACGATGCTCGATGGCTACCTGTTAGCCGACACAGAGGGCAAGATCATCGACGCCAATCCCGCTTATTGTAAAATGGTGGGCTACAGCCACGACGAACTACTAAGCATGAATATTAGTGATATTGAAGCTAAATTAACACCCCAGCAAGTGGAGGAACGGATTCAAACATTTGTACGCGATGGGCGGGCGCGATTCGAAACCAGACACTACGCAAAAAACGGGCAGGCCATCGACCTGGATGTGAGTATCACCATGCTGCAGGATAAAAGAGGCCCATTGGTGGCAGCTTTTGTGCGGGATATCAGCGAACTGAAACAGAGGCAACAAAAGTTACAGGAAACGCGGGCCAATCTCCAGGC
>CAYNLJ010000492.1:0-1794 GCA_964398005.1 uncultured Caldithrix sp.
TTCTTATTCTATAATCATTTCAAGCCTCCGGCTTTCATTCAAAAGTTTAGAACTTAGATTTAAATATTGAGAATGATTAATTCATAAATTTAAAACAATTCAAAATTCAACATTTGTCAAGTCTTCTGCGGTTATTTGCCCTTTAAATCCATTCAACACTCAAAATTCAAAATTCAAAATTTCTCCATGCCTTCTTTGTGTTCCTTGCTATTTTTTATTAACTGGCAGCGGCTACACTGTTTTAGAATGAGAATGTAACCCGTCGTTACACCCAAATTTGCTTCTCAAAAATTTAATCTTTACTTTAGTCATTCAAAACTGAGTTACTAAATTTGGAGGTGTTGTGAAAGTATTTTGGTTTATCATTATCGCCCTGCTATTGACAATTTCATGTAATGCAAAAAAGAGTCAAAAACAGGATGCGCTTGATTGGGCAAGTGGCATTGTCTGGTACCAGATTTTTCCGGAACGGTTTTACAACGGCAATCCTGCTAATGACCCGAAGGCAGCTGAAGTACCCGGCGCCGATTTACAACCCGGCTGGCAAATTCATCCCTGGACATCAGATTGGTACCAATTGCAACCCTGGGAAAAGAAACAATCCGATCGCTTCTATGATGTGGTATTTACTCGCAGATTCGGCGGTGATCTGCAAGGAGTGATTGAAAAATTGGACTATCTGAAAGAATTGGGTGTTGATGCAATTTACTTCAATCCGGTTTTTGAAGCCCCCAGTTTACACAAGTACGATGGTTCGACTTACCACCACATTGACAATAATTTTGGACCTGATGCCAGCGGCGACTTAAAACGCCTTCAGGAAGCCAAAGAGACCGAAGATCCTTCGACCTGGATCTGGACAAAAGCCGATTCTTTATTTCTGCAATTAATTAAAGAAGCTCATCATCGTGATATCAAGATTGTGATCGATGGTGTTTTCAACCACACCGGTCGCGATTTTTTTGCCTTTAAGGACATTCTTAAAAATCAACAGAACTCAAGGTATGCCAACTGGTACTCTATTGTTCGTTGGGATGATCCACAAACGCCTCAAAATGAATTCGATTACAAAGGCTGGTGGGGTGTTAAATCTTTGCCGGAATTAAATGAAGATGAAAACGGTATTGTCCACGGACCACGTGAGTACATTTTTAATGCCTGCAAACGATGGCTGGACCCCAATGGTGATGGTGATCCTTCAGATGGCATCGACGGCTGGCGTCTGGACGTAGCCGAAGAAGTAGCGAAACCCTTCTGGAAAGAGTGGTACGCCATGGTAAAACAGGTTAATCCTTCCGCACTGGTGGTTACGGAAATCTGGCATGATGCTTCGGGCTGGATAAATGAAAAACTGAC
Organism: uncultured Caldithrix sp.; assembly: GCA_964398005.1. Lineage (GTDB taxonomy): Bacteria > Calditrichota > Calditrichia > Calditrichales > Calditrichaceae > Caldithrix. Next base: position 1,357 of record CAYNLJ010000492.1, read on the forward strand.
CGATGCTACCATGAATTACATGTTTTCCAGAGCAGTGGTCGCCTTTTTTATTGATCAAAAGAAGGCAATTCCGGCAATGGAATTTGCGAACCGGATGAATGATTTAAAAACACGTTACGGCTTAAAACATCTGAATCTGCTGTGGAGTATGCTGGATTCTCATGATACCGATCGCTTAGCTTCCATGATTTTAAATCCGGACAGGGATTATGACCGACAAGCCGGACCACGGGATAATCCCAATTATGAGGTACGCAAGCCGAATGTTCAGGAACGGAAAATTCAACAATTGATCGTGGCTTTTCAAATGACCTTTGCCGGTGCCCCGATCATCTATTATGGTGATGAAGCCGGCATGTGGGGTGCCGATGACCCTGATGATCGCAAGCCCATGACCTGGCCGGAGATGAAATTTGAACCAGAAACGCACCATCCATT
>CAYNLJ010000493.1:0-1794 GCA_964398005.1 uncultured Caldithrix sp.
TGAAAGCCTTTTAATTTTTGGTTACTTCGGTCGTAAGTGTAGGTGGTGATTAAGGGCAGCACAATGGTAGAATCACGTCCGTCCATCGTCTTTTGATGCAGGTAACCCACGTCATTCACATCAAGAAAGAATTTTTCCGGGAATATCTGAGACAAAGCAGGAGCCTTGGACGCACGATTAAAGGTTATTCTGAGCTGACTGTAAGGGGTGATTTTTAACTTTATTCCAAGACGCGGATTAAAAAAGCTACCTTGCCTGGCTGCAAATAGATTGTTGGGATTTAATGAAAATTTAAGCGGATTATAACTATCCAACCGAAAACCAAAAGTTACTGTCGTCAGCAAAGGTTGCTTAAGACTTAGCCGATCTTCAGCAAAAAACGACAATTGAGAAATGCCAGGGATATCAGCAAAGGAACGGGGACGGACATGACCATTTCCGTTGGGCGGGTAAAGTAAATCAAATTGTTTCCCGGAACCATTATTGCATTCTTTCTGGTATTCACTACCGGCTAAAAGACGATGAGTCAAATGTTTTTGGACAAAACGTTTAGTGTATTTGAATTTAAATCCCACTGCCCATTCATCGCCGCGGGTTCTGACATCAGAAAAGTAGATTGGGTCAGCAAAAACACCTTCAATGGTGCCGGGTTCCAGCAGATTGGTGGCGTAACCCAGATCCCTGTTTTCCAATTTTCTTTTCCAGCTGTTACGGTGTTTGTAGTCCAAATAATTTCGCCAATAGAAGGAAGTATTGGACGAACGATTCCAGTAAATTCTCTGGGAGTAAGTAAGATGAAAATCACGGTTGTAAGCCCTGGTTTTATTGGGATCCGATGGATCATCATCTTCTTCAATTTTGCGCACCAATCGAATACCCTGCTGAAACTTAAGTCGGTCATTCAAAAAGCGGTTACTCGTTTTCAGATTAAAAGCAAGGCGGTGAAATTCATCGCCATTTACCCGAATATCCCTTTCACTGTAACCGTAATTAAAATTGTAAACAAAACGGGTGGCCCATTTTTTAAAACTACCCATTAAATTGGCTTCTCTGGTATCGGGGTTATTTTTCAATTTTAAACGGGTAGGCACATTTTGATCACGGGTGTTGGCAATAATCAGACCCGTGGTCAGATCGCCATATTCTACTGAAGTTGCACCCGGCTGAACTTCCACATTTTGTAGGTTGTCGGCGACAATTTCTCGTAAATCGTATTCCGTTTCCGCTGAGCCCTGCACCTTAATCCCGTAATTAACACCGGCTCCAATTTGCAAATCGACATTGTTGGAAAGCGGTACATCATCCAGAATAATTTTGGTGCCAAAGGCGGAAGACAGGTCCCCCAAATGACGTATGTTGATTTGCTGTCTGCGTTGCAGACCCAGATTAGTTGTTTTTTCATTTCCGGGAATCATATCCAGCAGATCGGCCAGATTGGTTGCCTGCATGTGTTCAATCTCACCTGCCGAAACCCGATAAATTGTTTCCGGTTTTTCGGGTAATAATTCCCGTTCCGCCGTTACCTGAATACCGCCAATCTCTAAAAACAAAAATTCCTGTTCATTTCCGGGGTACATATTCACCTGTAAACGCGTTTCCTGCGCCGGCTTAACCTCCACATCAGGGAAAACCAGTGCATAATAGCCTTTTTTTATGAAGACCAGATAATATTTGCCTGGTGGCATATTGTTAAAAACAAAGCAGCCCTGACTGTCTGATTTGCTGATGAACTTTTCTCCCTGAATCCGGACAAGTACATTGGTTAAAGCTTTGTGCGTGTCTTGTTCATAAACA
>CAYNLJ010000494.1:0-1788 GCA_964398005.1 uncultured Caldithrix sp.
CATGCGCAGGCATAAAGCCTGCGGCTACCGATTTCAGGGCGAGGCATGCCTCGCCCCTACTATTCAACCAATAAACCATAAAACCATTCAACTAACCTTTCAGCAGCAGGTACAGGTAAACCGAAATGGAAACCACGGACACGCCCAGGAGTACATTGGACCATTGGTCAAATTGTTGGGTTTTTCGGTAGTAGTAATTGATTTCATGCAGGTTAGACGTGGAACGATAGCGGTCATAGTAGTCATCTGCAACCCGTTTAAGATAAAAAGAACCCCAGTTGCTCATAATGGCTAACGTGGCTAAACCCGGCTTTAGATATTTTTTTATCTTCTCACTTTTGGCAAGATGTTGGCTCTTTAGAGGAATATATTTGAATTTTAAACGATACGGCTGTTTCTGCAACAGGATTTTGTCAATCGAATTCAATTCAGATCTGGTGAAGGTTGTGTCCAGTGCCCAGTTGTTCCATTGATGATTGTTTTTAAAAATCAGTTTAACTTTTAAAGAGTCGTTTTTATTTAACATTGCCGTTAGTGAATCAACTCCAGGTGTTGTCAGGCTGTCGATGACCAGAACTGTAGTTTCATTTTTAGTGCTGTCTCCCGTAATTGCTCGGATTTGTGCCAATGAAAAGGAAATGTAACTCATCATGACTATCAGGATCAGCAGAAGATTCTTTTTCATGGTTTAGACTCCTTTGCTTTTAGCAAGAGTAAACGGTCATATTCCATGGCTAAAAAGACAGTCGAATTTTCATCAGGTGTGCAACTTACCGCTCTTCGTTTCAGGTTAAGCTGCTGAACAATGTTTAAGCTGCGTTTATCAATCAGGTACAATTTCTTTTGGTAAGTGGCGCTTATCAGATGAGATCTTGTAACAATAATCGGAAAAGTAGGAACACCTTTTAAAGGTACGCTTCCTTTGAACTCTAAATCAGGGGTAAAAGCAAACAGCTTGCCGTTACTGCCCATGATGAAAAGCGTCCGGCCATCCGTCGAAAAGGGTTGATAAAAGGGTGTATTCAGTGAGACTTTTTTGAGAATTTTTCCGCTGTTCATATCTATTTTAAAAAGATTGCCGGTCAGGTCGGCCAGGTAAATGGCCTGGCTCAGGATCATGGGGGAGGTGTACACATGGTGTGGTAGTTCGATCATAAATTTTTGTTGGCCATCGTCCACATCAAGTACGGCCAGCGTGCCATCGCCTGAACAAACCACAACATGCTGATCGTTCATGGCCAGATTTTGTAAAATTTTTTGCGGAAATTGATATTGCCAAATGGTTTCACCAGTCAACGGATTTAAAGCCAGAACTTCATTCCTGATGGCAGCGTGAATTAGCAGATCTTTTTGCACAAGCGGACTGCTTTTTGAAAAATGGCCTTTCCGGCGCCAGATTATTTTTTTGTGCAACAGATCATAAGCTTGCAGACCGAATTCCCCTTTTTCAGAGGGAATAAAAATCAGAGGGCGTAGAAATCCCGGAGCAGCGGAAAGACCTCGCGAGAATCGTTTACGATCCACATCTTTAAGTAACGTGTCGGTGGAGATTAAAAAGCCGTTGTAAGTAGTCAATAGCAGGCGGTCGGCAATTCTGAACATCGCCGGTGTAGCCAGGCCGTTGATGTTTTTCTCTTTTACAATCGTCAACGGCGTGTCGATTTCCACATTAACAAAGTACCAGCGTTCAGAATTCCACCCTTCATTCAACTCTTCCGGTAATTCAGAAAGCTCATTAACCTTTAAATGAGGACTTTGACAGGCAACGAGCAGCAAAAACACAACGTT
>CAYNLJ010000495.1:0-1779 GCA_964398005.1 uncultured Caldithrix sp.
CATCGTTTACCTCCAAATTCAAATTTTATGCCTCTTGTTTTTTCTCTTTTAAAGATTCTAATAATCCAACAAATTTCTGTAACGGAGCCTGCAATGTGGCGGCCAGCTTGGTCATCGGTGCCTGCAACAAGCCCACAAACTGTGCCAGCAACTCATCACGCGAAGGCAGATCTGCCAGCTTAATTGCATCTTCCGTACCAAACACATGGCCCTCCAAATAGGCGGCTTTCAGATTCAGTAATTTTGTCTTTTTATTGAAATCCTTGACAATTTTAACAGGAATGACCGGATCATCATAACCAATTACAAAGGAAGTTACCCCTTTCAGATAAGGATCAAGATCCTTGATTCCGGCATTATGCAATGCGATTTTCGCAATGCGATTCTTCAAAACTTTATACTCAATATTTGATTCGCGGAATTGCTTACGCAAACCATTTACCGTTTGCACATCGATACCGGTGTAATCGGTTAAATAAATGCCTTTAGCATTCTTAAACTTCTCGGTATACTCTTCAACAATTGCGATTTTCTTTGCTGTTGCCATTTGTCGATCCCTAATTTACTTATTTTGAATAGGTAGATGCATTTCGATCGATAAAAATTCCCGGCCCCATGGTACTGGAAAGCGCAATCGATTTAAGATAAGTTCCTTTTGCAGCGGCCGGTTTTAACCGAATGACTGCATTCACAAAAGTTTTTACATTATCTATAATCTTTTCTTCATCGAAAGACACTTTAGCCACCCCAGAGTGAACAATTCCGGTTTTATCGACCCGGAAATCGATTTTACCTGCTTTAATTTCCTTTACAGCTTTTGCTACATCCATGGTAACGGTTCCGCTTTTGGGGTTGGGCATCAAACCTCTTGCCCCCAAGATCCGCCCCAGGCGTCCGACTTTGCTCATCACATCAGGTGTTGCAACGGCTACATCAAATTCAAGCCAACCCTTATTGATTTGCTCAATATATTCATCCAGACCGGCATAATCGGCGCCGGCATCAAGAGCTTCCTGAACCTTTTCACCTTTCGCAAAAACCAATACGCGAACCTTTTTGCCAGTTCCATGCGGTAAAACAACAGTCCCCCTAACCATCTGATCTGCATGGCGCGGGTCAACCCCAAGCCGCATGGCAATTTCAACAGTTTCATCAAATTTAGCTGTTGCAACTTCTTTCAAAAGTTTAACGGCTTCTTCCAAACTGTATTCTTTATTTTTGTCAATTTTGGCGATGAGCTCACGGTAACGTTTACTTCGCTTCATTCTTACCCCATCTAAAATTTTTGGACATTTATTCCACTACTATACCCATACTGCGCGCAGTTCCTTCAATCATGCGCATAGCAGATTCAATATCAGAAGCATTTAAGTCAGGCATCTTCATTTCAGCAATCTTCCGAACCTGATCTTTAGTCACCTTGCCGACTTTATTAAGATTGGGTTCACCTGAACCTTTTTCCAACTTGGCTTCTTTCAGCAAAAGATCTGAAGCCGGCGGTGTTTTAGTGATAAATGAAAAGGAACGGTCGGCATAAACAGTGATTTCAACCGGAATAATATAGCCTGCTTTATCTTGCGTTTGCGCATTAAAGGCTTTACAAAATTCCATAATATTAACGCCATGCTGACCAAGTGCTGGGCCAACAGGAGGAGAAGGCTTTGCCTGCCCGGCAGGAATTTGTAGTTTTATCTTACCTGCTACTTTTTTTGCCATAACTGTTTAACCTCTTTAATTTCTCGATTATTTTTCCAGCTCAACCTGTAAAAAATCTAATTC
>CAYNLJ010000496.1:0-1777 GCA_964398005.1 uncultured Caldithrix sp.
CGCATGTAATCGGCTACGTATTTAACAAAGGCCAGCGACATGCCGCCTGCGCCTGCCTGAAAGGAAAAACCCGGTTCGTCCATTAAACCGCTGTCGCGTACCAACTGGGCAGCGTAAGCTGCAATTTTTAACCGATCGGGGTCTTCAGTAATCTTGGTTGTACCAGACACAATTTTGGTCGGATCGCCCAATTTTTCAATAGGCACCACATAATCCACATTGCCGCCTTCGATGGACCAGGGATAAGTGGGAAAAGGCACCAGATTGTCGGTTACCACCACCACTTTGTCAGCGTAAAGTGAATCGGCCAGGGCAAAACCGAGCGGCCCACAGGCCGAAGGTCCATAAACACCGTTGGCATTGCCGTGGGGATCTGCTGTAGGCGCAGCAATAAAGGCTACATCAATGTGTAAATCGCCATCCTGAATGGCACGGTAACGTCCTCCGTGGGAACGCAAAACCGCAACATCAGGCAGGCCGCCCATGGTACACAACTTACCGACCGGCCCGTTCATCGATCCCTGAATCTGGCGAATTACGCCATTCTTGATATGATCAACCAACGGTTCATGCACCGGGAACAGAGCCGAAGGCGCCAACACAAGGTCCTTCAAGCCGCGGGCAGCCAACTTTTCCATGACAAGATTCACCAGGTAATCTCCGTTGCGCAAATGGTGATGAAAAGAGATGGTCATGCCATCTTTAATTTCCAGCCGGTCAAGGGCTTCATCTAAATTTTTCAGAACCTTACTGCCCACATAATCGGCGCCACTGGGAATGGGTGGGCCGACTTTCCTGCCCTGTGGTTTGTGTTTTCCAATACCTTTAAAAGGAATGATTTTTTTGCCGTCGACTTCAAGCGGAATTTCGCGGCCAATGGCATTTTTTACTGTTTTCATAAGCTTATCTCCATCGATTAAGTTTTTTTGGAGTCAATTTTTTTATTTCCTAAATTATTAACTACTTCGGTAGGTAATATAAGTAAAAAGGACTACAAAAGGCAACATTATGAATGAGATTTTAGACTGGTTGCAAAACTTAGGTTTTTCGCAGTACGAAGCCAAGGTTTACCTGGCGCTGCTGCAACAACCAGCGGTTTCGGGGTACGAATTGGCAAAAAATTCCGGTGTGCCGGCTTCCAAAATTTACGGCACTTTAAACAAATTACTGGCGCGTCAGGTTGTTCAGGCGATCGATTCGGAACCTAAAAAATACATTCCAATACCCCCCCAGGAAATATTGTCCAGAATGCGCGGAGAATTCCTGGAAACCGTCGATCTGCTTTCGGAAAAGCTGCAACAAATTTACACACATTCTGAAGTTCTGGACGAACATATCTGGAATTTGACGGGCCGGAACAGCATTCTGCGCAAAGTAACCGACTTCATTTCGGAATCCCAAAATCAGATTTTTCTCAGTATCTGGGATGAGGAGCTGGACGAGATTACCAGCTGTCTGAAGAAGGCCCATCAACGTAAGGTGAAAATTTCCATTGTCCATTTTGGTGAACGGCATCTGAACATCGGCAGGGAGTACCGCCATGGTCGCGAACATCAGATTCGCGTGGAACGCGGCGGACGGCGGATTGTGCTGGTGGTCGATGATCATAAGATGATTTTGGGCCATTTTTTGGAAGACGGCCGCAGCAATGCCGCCTGGACAACCAACAAAGGCATGGTTCTGTTGGCCAAAGATTACATCATTCACGATATCTACTCCATTTTGATGATGGAAACTTTTGGTGATCAGGCACTGGAGATTTTTAAAAAAGTCTAAC
>CAYNLJ010000497.1:0-1776 GCA_964398005.1 uncultured Caldithrix sp.
CCTAAGCGAATTTTCCAATAATCCCAGTTTTTCCCGGGATGCAAAAGGATTATTTTTGTTTGGCCTGCACTTTTTCCCAGTCAGCCAAAAAGCGTTCAATACCAATATCCGTTAACGGATGTTTAATCATCTTTTCGATCACAGCAAAGGGAATGGTGGCAATATCGGCGCCGTACATGGCTGCTTCAACCACATGCATGGGATGACGAATACTGGCCACAATGATCTCGGTTTCGATCATGTAGTTGTCAAAAATCTGTTTAATCTGACCGATCAGCTCCATGCCTGGCGTGGCAATATCATCCAACCGTCCGACAAACGGGCTGACAAAGGTAGCACCCGCACGGGCGGCCAATAACGCCTGAATAGGATTAAAAACCAACGTCACATTGGTTTTAATGCCTTCAGCGGTTAAACGTTTCACGGCCTTTAAACCTTCTTTGGTCATGGGAATCTTGACCACAATATTTTCATGAATAGAAGCCAGTTCGCGGCCCTCCTTTACCATGCCCTCAGCATCCAGGGAAACGGCCTCGGCACTCACCGGGCCATCGACAATTTCACAAATGGCACGGTAAATTTCCCGGGGTTCTCCTTTTTCCCGAGACACCAGAGTCGGATTGGTTGTCACTCCGTCTAATACACCTAAACTGGCTGCTTCCTTTATTTGATCTATGTTGGCAGTGTCAATAAAAAATTTCATTGGGATTATCTCCTTTCAATAATTTTCAATTCCTTTTTTCAAGTTTAATTTTTGGCAAAAATAAAATCCTATTGTCAGAGATCAATTTTTACTCTTTTTTTCATAACCATTTATTGTCATTCAATTTTAGATATTGTATTACTTTTAATAACTCGATCAATGATCCTTAAAAAATGACACATCCTTTCAAACTTCGAACTTCAAACTTCTTACTTCACTCTTCAAACTTTCTTTTGAATTTTTTCCCAGTCAGCCAAAAAGCGCTCAATACCAATGTCGGTCAATGGATGCTTAATCATTTTTTCAATCACACTGAAAGGAATGGTAGCGATGTCTGCTCCAATCATGGCTGATTCAACCACATGCATCGGATGGCGAATGCTGGCCACAATAATTTCGGTATCGAGCAGGTAATTTTCGAAGATCTGTTTGATTTGGGCAATTAAATCCATACCATTCTGGGCAATATCGTCCAAACGGCCAACAAATGGACAAACATAGGTAGCACCTGCACGGGCCGCCATTAAAGCCTGAATGGGCGAAAAAATCAAAGTTACATTGGTTTTTATGCCTTCTGCCGCAAAAACCTTAACCGCTTTTAAACCATCTTTGGTCATAGGGATTTTAATGACTATATTGTCACTGATTTTTGCCAGTTCACGCCCCTCTTCCACTATGCCCTGCCAGTCAAGAGATACAACTTCGGCATTTACCGGGCCGTCCACGATTTCACAAATTTGTTTAAAAATCTCTTCCGGAGCCCCCTGCTCTTTGGCCAACAGAGTAGGATTGGTTGTCACCCCATCAACAATACCTAAGCTGGCTGCTTCCTTGATTTCTTCGATGTTTGCAGAGTCAATGAAAAATTTCATATTTAATTCCTCAATTTTAATTATTTTTTCGTTTTTAAATCAAATGTTTACCATTAAAATCCTTTGATTTATTCACAATTTACTAAAAAATTTAACAAATTTTTACCATTCATTTTTTTCAACTCCCCCCATGAATAAACAAAACTTCTTTGTAATCAGTACCTTGCCCCCCTCTCTTTTTCAAAGACCCGTCTGGCTGGC
>CAYNLJ010000498.1:0-1761 GCA_964398005.1 uncultured Caldithrix sp.
ATATCGAAATTATGGCCAAAAAAATCATCACTCCTGAACTCATGTACTACGATGGCCTGCAGAGAGGTTTGGACAAAGACCCCAAATATCAGGATTTTGTTCGTTACCATTATCGCCATGAGTTAGGAAAACTTGCTCAAAAGAAATTGATTGATGAAGCCATAGTCATTAATGACAGTGAAGTGCGGGATTACTTTAAACGTCATCGCAGTCTGTGGAAAAACAGTAAGTTTGAAGATGTAAAACCTTATGTCAGGAATCGATTGCTGGTCGAAAAGAGGAAGGCCTACCGGAGTGAATTACTCAAGGCGTTGCGCGAAAAATACCCGGTTAAGTTTAATGAACCGGTGATTAAGGAACTTATCGAAAAATATAATAAAAAGAAGCAAGCCGCCTGAAAATCTATGGTTAATGCAGGTCAGGTAAAAAACTGACAAAATGAGTAAAGGAATAAGGACACTTCGATAAATTAGCAATTTAATGGAGAGGAGATTAAGATGCGTCGTTCAGCCCCGATCTTTTTAGCTTTTCTGGTTATGGGATTTGGAGATGTGGTTGGGCCGTTGGTAGGATTGGCCAAAGAAGAATTTGTGCTTAGCAATACGGTGGCCTTTTTTCTTACCTTTGTGGGTTTTATCATGTTTGGTGTTCTGTCGGTACCCATGGGCATTTACCAGGATCGCAAAGGTAAAAAGTTTGTACTTCAACTCGGACTATTTGTGGCCTTGATTGGGCTTGTATTACCAATTCTAAGTTTGAAAACATTTCCCTTATTGCTGCTGGCAGTACTCTTTTTAGGTGCCGGTGCTACCATTCTGCAGGTAGCGGGTAATCCCATCATGCGTGATGTTTCGGAAGAAGGAAAATACTCGAGAAATTTGAGCTTGGGACAATTCGTTAAAGCGATCGGCTCTTTAAGCGGACCGGTATTACCTGTGCTTGCTGCCCGTTACTGGAATGCAGACTGGAAAATCGTTTTTCCCATTTACAGCGTGGTGGTACTGGTAACTTTGATCTGGGTTTCCGCTTTAAAAGTTGAAGAAAAGAAACATGAAAATTCAAAACCTGCTACATTAAAGTCCTGTCTGGCTTTGCTTAAAAATAACTATGTACTGCTGATGGTGCTGGCCATTTTTCTTTACGTAGGTGCAGAGGTCAGCATGAGTTCCGGTATTCCGCTTTATCTTAAAGATCAATTTCAGATCGATATTCAGAAGTTAGGCTTATTAGGCACAGGGTTATTTTTTACTGCCTTGATGGTCGGCCGTTTTTTGGGTGGTGTACTCTTAACCTGGATTAAACCCAAACCGTTTTTTATTGCAACCAGCCTGATTGCCATTATTTCCGTTTTATTACTATTCCTGGGTAGTGAAGCACTGGCTGTCGTTGCAGTCATTTTAATTGGTCTTTCGTTTGCCAATATCTTTCCTCTGGTGTTTTCTATTACTATTGACCATATGCCGGAGAAAACCAATGAACTGTCCGGCTTAATGATTATGGCCATTGTCGGTGGTGCTATTGTACCGCCCATCATGGGCATGGTGCAGGATCTTACCTCCTCCATTCTGACCGGTTTTCTGGTTCCCTGGCTGGCTATTGCCTACGTAACCTACGTGGCACTCTACAATTTGAAGAAAGCGTGAAGGGAGTAAGGATAATTGTACTGGGGCAATTGTCTTGCTGTGAATGGTTGAAAAGGTTAAGGGTGTAAGAGTATAAGAGTTTAAGAGTAGGGGCGAGGGGAAACCGTAACGCAAGCTT
>CAYNLJ010000499.1:0-1759 GCA_964398005.1 uncultured Caldithrix sp.
TTTTAGATGCCCTGGAACGGCTGGTGGCAACTCTATGAGTACCCTGTGAGGCCGGCCTCCCTACCGGTTGGTTTAGGAAAGACTAACTGAGTAACACCATCTTGCCCCAAAGGGGGATAATGGAGAGCCAATACAGATACACACCGCTGGCTGGCATCATCGCTCTCATTGCATACACTGTATGACTTCCGGAGACAGGCGACCGTTCCCCCCAGACATCTCTCACTAGCCCCCTAAAAGCAGCCAGTCGGGTAATGCTGTGACCTGGGCATTGATTTGCAATATTTCTCGTCCGGGATAAACCACATATCCGTGCGCTACATTCGGATGATCGGCAAGGAAGGACATCAGCCCGAATACATCGCGTTTGCTGATTTGAGAGGAGGCTTTAATTTCTAAGGGTAGTACTTTACCGTTTGCTTCAATAATAAGATCGACTTCGGCCCCGTCCCGGGTGCGCCAGTAGTATGCGTCAAATATTATTCCCGAGTTGTGGAAGACCTTGAATATCTCCGTACAAATGAAGCTCTCATAGATGTTTCCAAAATACCCAAGTTCTCGAGCGCTTTCATTACTGAAATTGGTATTCAAAGCATTGTGTAGTAAAAGTGGGTCGATTGTAATCACTTTGTTGCGTTTAACCAGTTTTTTCTTGGGATTTCGATGATAGACAGGAAGCGTGTACACAAGCATCATTGCCTGAAGTTGATAAAGAAAATTATCGATAGTAGGCTGGCTGACACCAACGGCGATTGCCAGGGCATTTTTGTTTACCAACTTTCCGCTTTGGATAAAAATAAGCCGAACGAATTTTTCGAATGCACCCAGGTTGCGAATCTGGAATTGTTCGATTAGAATGGGAAAAACATAAGTGGTCAAGTAATTTCGGATCCAACGCACCCGAAAGTCGCGTTCAGAGGCCAATGCCGGAATGGGATAACCACCCCAGACCAGCATTTGCTCCCGTAAGCGATTGATTTGAACATAGTCAACTTGTCCTGGCAAGTTTAGTTTACGAACATCTCCATTTTCGAGGAGAACCATTAAACCAGGAGTTTTTTTATCGTCACCGGCAAATTCAGAAAAAGAAAACGGCAAGAGGGTCAGCAAAGAAACCCTCCCGGCCAAAGACTCTTTTATTCTTTTCAACAACAGGTAATTGCCGGAATTAGCGATACAAATTTTAGAGGGGTTGCTCCCCTGTTCATCGATCAGAATTTTCAGTGCATCGAAGACAGCAGGGACTTTCGCAGGTTCATCGATGAAGAAAAAACGATCGGGATGGTATTGCGTTTTCAGATAGCCATAAGGATCGGTTCTAACTTCTTCTCGAACAACAGGATCATCAAGTGAAAGATAGGTACCCGAGTGTTCCTTTAAAATTTCATTCAAAAGGAATGATTTACCAACTTGCCGTGGACCGATGAGGGCACAAGCGCGCTCGGTTTGGATTCTCTGTAACAAAATGGGTTGAATGTCTCTTTTCACACTCAGAAAATACTATACTTTATTTTAAAAATCAAGCCTAATTTTTAAAGTATACATTACAATAAAGCGTATTATTCCCTCGTGGAACCGGCCTCTCTGCCGGTCGGTTTGTCTCTTTTTTAGCGCAACAACACCATTTTACGGGTCTGCACGAAGGACGGGCTGAGCTGCCCCGCATTCAGTCGATACAGATACACTCCGCTGCTCACCGGCTGGCCGGCGTCGTTGGTGCCGTCCCACTGTACGGTATAGGTTCCGGGCGCTTTGGGTG
>CAYNLJ010000500.1:0-1750 GCA_964398005.1 uncultured Caldithrix sp.
AATCGTAACCCGCCTTGTACCAGAATTCGATCTCATCTTTTAAACCGGTTAACGGACGCCCGATCAGTTGTTCTTTTATTTTGGGATGAACACCTAACTCCATTAAAGGCACATAAGCCGACTTTTTTCGTTTCAGCGTTTCAATAAGCACCTGAATATTGGGTCTCATTGTTACCTCAATCCAATAAAGGCGTAAATTTTGTATTGATTACATCACCATGCTTCAAACCTTTACAGGAGGTGTGCGTATTGTTTCTTGAATCACTGGCATCAAAGCGCATGCCATCGGCAATGTAAATAACGGTCATCCCCTCGCGCATTTGATGTGAAAGATTGGCCCCGGCACCGTGGTAGGTCAGTCCGCTGTGAAAAGTAGCATCACCAGGCTGCAATTCGACGTAAACCGGTTTCATTTGGGTTAATTCGTACGGAATATGTGGTTTATTGAAGATGTCTACATATTCATGTTTTTCGAACAGATGGGATTTTGGGAAAAAATACAGGCAGCCTTTTTCTCTGGGTACCGGATTCAATGCCAGCCACAGGGTCGTGCTTAATTTAGGCTGATGAATTGGCCAGTAAGAACTGTCAATGTGAATATCAGTCTGCCGACCGCCTGGTTCTTTAAACAAGGCCTGATCATGCCACAAACGCACCTGCTCTACCTGCATTAATTCTCTGGCCAATCGCGCAAACCGTTTACCAAATACAAAATCTTTAACAGGCTTAAAATCCCAGCACAAATATCCGCATTGCAGAAAAGATTGCTCATAGGTGCTTTTTTCATCCAAAGAACGCGTATCATGATGTTTTCGAACAAAAACCGCAGCCTGAATGACGCGCTGCAGGTAAGCCAGTACTTTGGGACTGACTACCCCCGGTAAGTAAACAAACCCTTCCTGCTGATACTTTTCGATCTGCTCCCTGGTCAATGAATAAGGAGTATTGTAAAACTCCTGAATGTCGTCCGGCGTTTCCGTGTCAAGGATCTTCAACGCCAGATCAAGGTTTAAATTGCCAATAGACGGCATATATTGCCTCAACTCTCAAGATAATTGACTAACTGTTGGGGATCCGGAAAATAGCCATCGGCCCCAATTTGATTACTAAATTCCTGGGTTACCGGTGCACCGCCTATAAAAATAGGCACCTGACCAAAATCTCTTTTAATGGTTTTAACAATATCTTCCATGTACAACATGGTGGTGGTCAGCAAGGCACTAATACCCACGTAACAATCCTGATGCTGCTGAACAGCCTGCAAAAACTGATCACTGGAAACATTTACGCCTAAGTCGATCACTTTGTAACCATTTCCTTCTAAAACCATGCTTACCAGATTTTTCCCAATGTCGTGCAAATCGCCTTTGACCGTTCCTAAAATAAACGTCCCTTTCTGTTCAACGGCTCCGGAATCAAAATAAGGTTTCAAATGCTGCATCGCGGCCTTCATGGCTTTGGCGGCAATAATCAAATCGGGAATAAAAACCTGCCCCTGACTGAACTTGTCGCCAAGACGTTTCATGGCCGGAATCATGGCTTTTTGTAAGATGTCGTTTGGGGTAACGCCCTGGTCAAGCAAATGTAAGGTCAATTCACTGGCGCCTGGTTGACCTTTCATGTCGGCCGGATGGGGTGATTCGTGATCAACCTTTCCCCTTTCAATACAAATACCTAGTTGATTTAACAAATCCTGTGTCATTTTAACCCTTTCCCAATGATAAACTTAAAACTCCATTTTTAGTTTGTT
>CAYNLJ010000501.1:0-1750 GCA_964398005.1 uncultured Caldithrix sp.
GGGTGATCAATAGCATGAAGAATAAATGGTTGCTTCATTTGTTGCAATTGACGTACAAGTGTCAGCACCTGGGAGGCGATTCCCTCAAAATTCGCCTGCTGAGCGGCCTGATGGAAAAAGCGGGGTACATCAATAACCGGCAACACTTCAGGCATTTTTGTTTTTAAAATTAAAAACCAGTTTAGAAAATCCAATGGCCCCTGTTCGGGTTGATCATTCTCTACACCAGGTACAAAATTTACAGAGGAAACCGTTTTTAATACTCGTTCAAGGTCTTCCCAGTAGGGCTGATGCTGAATTAAATAAATTGAGGAAAGTAACGATTTGTCCAGGCTCTGTAAAAATTCGCCTATCTTTTCGGAATTCAGTGAAGGTGGGAGATGCAAATGTATGGTAAATTTGAGCTGTGCCTTTTTTAAAAAGTCCACAGCCGATGATTGCAGATTTTCTACATTCAAAAAAAGTTGGACCTGCTTAAATTCTGACTGGCTGGCAAATTCGAGCGTTTTGTCCCAGGAAAAATTCCAGGGTTTGGCAACCGAGCTGGCCAGTCCTAATTTTTCAAAAGGTATCATCCATCTAATTGAATTTGATGCTGATGGGCTGCTGCCGTTAAAGTATTGTGCATAAGCATGGCTATGGTCATCGGGCCAACACCCCCCGGCACCGGTGTAATGGCAGAAACTTTGGGCAATACCTCTTCAAAGGCAACGTCACCCACCAACCGGTAGCCTTTTTCGTTATCGGCATCCACGCGATTAATACCCACATCAATCACCACTGCGCCTTCTTTTAACATGTTAGCTTTTACAAACTCTGCCCTTCCCATGGCTGCAATTACAATATCGGCCTGACGGGTGAAATCAGCCAGATTCTGCGTACGGCTATGCACAACCGTTACCGTAGCATTAGCCGATTTATTTTTCTGCAACAGCAAATTGGCCATCGGTTTGCCTACGATGTTACTGCGGCCAATGATCACGGCATGTTTGCCTTCGGTTTCAATCTTGTAAAATTTCAAGATTTCAACAATGCCCGCTGGTGTGCATGGTAAAACATATGGTTTTCCACTGACCAGCAGGCCCACATTACGAGGGTGAAAGCAATCTACATCCTTATCAGGATCAATGGCTAACAATACTTTGTTTTCGTCAATGTGGCCGGGCAGAGGCAATTGCACCAGGATGCCATGTGTTTTTTCATCCTGGTTTAAATCGTAAATTAGCTTTAATAATGCTTCTTCCGAAGTGCTTTCCGGCAAATGGATGGTTTCGGAATCCATACCCAGTTTTTTAGAAGTCTTTTCTTTTCTTGAAACGTAAACTTTAGAGGCAGGGTCCTCACCGACTAAAATCACAGTAAGTTTTGGTAAAACGCCTTTTTCTTTCAGCAACGTTAATTTTTCAGTTACCTGCTGATAAATATGTTCTGCTACCGGCTTACCTTTTAATAATTTTTCATTTTCCAAAGCCCACTCCTCCTGAAGTTAAAACTCAGAAATCCCCTGAACCTCTTCAAAAGATTTTTGATGGAAATGCTCTATTGATTTTAGCAATTCACACAAAGTTGAGCAGTCAATTTCTAACAATAACCGCCCGTTAAAACTTGCGCTATTGAAATTGGAAGAATACTCCAGCGCCGCTATTGATACTTTCTCAGGCAAAGTCAAGTGCTCTGAATTCCCTGATCACCACCACTTTAACCTGTCCGGGGTAATCGGTTTCGTTCTGAATTTTTTTGGCAATTTCAA
>CAYNLJ010000502.1:0-1735 GCA_964398005.1 uncultured Caldithrix sp.
ATTGTCCGTACCAAATGGTGAAACCGCTTCTACCCCGGTAAGAATCGATGCAACAATCAATGCTTTGCCCAAAAGGTAAAAAGAATTAATTTCCGCTAACAGAGAACTTAATTGGAAGTGTTGTAAAACAAGCAAAGTACCCCAGATGGCCAATGTACTGAAGATCAACATGGCCGCCGAGCCTTCCAGCGTTTTTTGCAAACCACGCAAGCTAAAGGAATGTTTACCCCAGTATTTGCCAATCAGACTGGCCATGGCATCGCCCCAGGTCATGGCCATGATGGCAGGCAGAACAAGATAAAGCTGATCATCCGGCCGATTGCGCCAGCCCAGCAGAAACAACAGTGTAATGGAAATTGCAAAATATACCGTTCCCGGACTTTCCTTTTCTCCATCCATGGCAGCAAAGGTACGCTGACGGTAAAACCAATAATTTAAGACAATAAAACTGGCAAAGGGAACGACGCCCCAGTACCAGTGATCAAATAGCAGCACAATAGCCCAGGTCCACATGCCGGCCCCAATATGAATGATCTTACGACTTACAAATTGCGGCCAGCGAAGTTTTTTGGTCACCTGTTCAACAATAATTAATAAGCTAAAAGCGTACAGGTAGGAAAGCAAAAGGCCCCAGATATCGTTTGCGGTCATTTTTCCCCCGGAAAAGGTTCATTTTAAAAAGAAATTTAAGAAAGGAAAGAATCAGAACAAAATTAATGCAGCATTAAATATCTGAGGTCAAAATTGGTGTAGAGGTTTCGGTAGAAACAGCTATTTGTGCTGCTTCTTTTTCTCTTCCTCGACACCGTCCAGGTGCAATACTTTGAGTAATCGTTTGTTTACATCATCCGGCAATTCTTCCGGACAATCCAGATCACGGCAAAGCAGAACGGTTTTCTTCACCGTGTCGTAGTAAACTTTACACGTCGGACAATTGTTAATATGATCCAGTATTTCCTGGCAGGATGGGTGATCCAAATCTTCGCCCATCAACTCGCAAATTTGTTTTATCTTATCTTTAGGATGAAGCATTGCTTTCCCTTAGCCTTTCTTCAAAATAATCCGACAGATAATTTCTTAAAAATTGACGTGCCCGACGCAACCGAATTTTAACGTTCTCTTCGGTAATCCCTAAAATTTCACTGGTCTCTTTAATGGACAATCCTTCAATATCTCTTAACACAAATACGCTTCGATAGATATCGGACAATTTATTAATGGCATCGTTCAGCTTTTGTCTCACTTCCTCATCAAATACGCTAATGGACGGATCCTGGCTCCAGTCCACAAAAACGCGACTTTCAATACTTTCCTGGAAATCCGGGTCGTCGTTCAACTCCTGAAAAACCACTTTCTTTTTCCGCAAACGCATCAAAGCCGCATTGGTGGCAATCCGATATATCCAGGTAAAGAACGACGATCGCCCGTCAAAGGTGTTCAGCTTTTCAATGACCGTCAAAAAAGTCTCCTGCAGCACATCTTCTGCGTCTTCCTTACGACGCAGAATTCGCAAAGCCAGATTGTAGATGCGGTCACTGTATTTGTTGACCAGCTTTGCTAAAGCCGCCCGATCACCATTTTTTGCCCGTTCAACTAACTGTTGCTCATTCAAATGCGCTTCTTCCTTTTATGATGTTTGAAAATTCATCAGGATACAAATTCATTCCTATAAACATTTTTCCAGGAAACAATCCCGACCATTCTTTTGTTTTTTAATCTTAATAGAAATAAAAAT
>CAYNLJ010000503.1:0-1735 GCA_964398005.1 uncultured Caldithrix sp.
GCATCAGTTTAACGGCCGTAGAGGAAATGCAGGTGCAGGCCGGTGGTTTTAGTGCAGAATACGGCAATATTCGTTCTGGTGTTGTAAATGTGGTTACTAAAGAAGGTAAAAAAGACAAGTACTCGGTAGCTTTTTTAGGTAGGTATCGTGCGCCGGCACCTAAACACTTTGGCCATTCACCCAATGCACCGGAATCTTACTGGATTCGTCCCTATGTAGATGATGCTGTTTGCTGGACGGGTACCAAAAACGGCAACTGGGATTATTACACCCAACGTCAATACCCGGAATTTAAAGGCTGGAACCAAATTTCTTTCGAAACCCTGCAAAATGATGACCCTGATGATGACTTAACGCCAGAGGCTGCTCAGCAGGTTTTTCTGTTCCAGCACCGCCGGCAGCTGGATATCCAGATCCCCGATTATGTTGGAGACATGAGTTTTGGCGGTCCTGTTCCTTTTGTTAGTAAAAATCTGGGCAATTTACGTTTCTTCAGCTCTTTTAGAAAAACACAAGACGCCTATGTGATCCCATTACAGGATGATGCCTACCGTACCTGGACCTTTCAAACGAAAGTGACTTCCGACGTAGGCAGTGGTAAAAAATTAATGATCAGTGGTTTAGTCGGTAGAGAAACTGGGGTAGATCGCTGGCGAAATGGTTCTCCCGGCATGTTTACGGCATCGTGGCAAATCGGCAGTGCCTTAAGTAATGGCCCAAAATATATTGATGCCCGCATGTTCGCCACCGATTACTGGGGACCGGCCCGAACCGATTACAAAAACGTGGGTGTTAAATGGACCCATGCTCTTGATGAAAAAACTTTTTATGAAGCCAGTTTTAGTGTTTTTCGCTCTGAATACCACAAAGGTGTAGGACGTTATCGCGACCGCACCAAAAAATACAAATTTGGTAACAACTATTATGTGGACGAAGGTCCGTTTGGTTTTGAACCGCTTTCCGTAGCCGGCATCAATGGCCTCAGGATGGGGGCTGGCTTTAGTAATGCACGGGATAGCAGTAAAGTAACCACCTATTCGTTTAATGCCGATTACACCAAGCAGGTTAACCGCTTTAACAATGTTAAATTGGGTGGCGAGTTTGTTTTAACGCACAGCCAGGTAAACTATGGTCGGTACGACGAATTTTTACCTTCTTCCAATACGCAAACCAAGTGGGATCGTAAACCGGTACGTGGCGCTCTGTACATCCAGGACAAGCTGGAATTTCAGGGAATGATTGCTACCATTGGCGTGCGTATGGATTATTTCCATGCTGGTGGCAAATGGTATGACCTTGAAACGGATCCTTACAATCCTGCCATTAATCTGTTGATCGATGAAGAAAATGCCGCCATCGATAGCTTGTTGCCTTCCAAATCGACAAAGCATTTGTTCACTTTCAGTCCGCGTCTGGCCATTGCCTTCCCGGTGACCGAAAACAGCAAACTTTATTTTAACTATGGACACTTTCGCCAGTTGCCCCAACCGGAAGACCTGTTTATTTTGCGCGAAAACAGCTTTTTGAATCAGATTACGCGCGTGGGCAATCCGAACAGTGAACTACAAAAGACGGTAGCTTACGAATTGGGTTACGAACACAACATAATGAACCAATTTCTGGTGCGCGCTGCCGGTTATTACAAAGACGTGACCCTGCAGCCAACATTGATTCTTTATGAAAATTTAGATGGTTCGGTGAGTTACTATCGGCAGGAACCAAATAATTACGAGGA
>CAYNLJ010000504.1:0-1728 GCA_964398005.1 uncultured Caldithrix sp.
GTTTCGAGAATTATTGAATTCATTTAAAATTCAACACTCAAAATTCAAAATTTCTCAAATCCCAGAGGGATATTATGATTATAGAGACTACATACCCCCAGAAAATTGATTAACCTCAGAGAGGTGAAATAACAATGCATTTGATTTTAGTTTTAAAAATTTCAATCCTCCGGATTTTTAAATCCATTTGGGATTCTGATTCTACAATCATCTCACGCCTCCGGCTTTCTTTAAGATGGTCATACTTACTGGTCAAATCGAGCTCTGGGTTTCGAGAATTATTGAATTCATTTAAAATTCAACACTCAAAATTCAAAATTTCTTAAATTTGGTGGCTTTTAATTTTGTAACACAACAGATTCCATGCTTTCCAAATTGTGAACTTATTTATTTGCCCGTCAATGGAAATGCCCTTATTTTATTGTCAAACTGTTTAATTTTTTTGGGGAATGAAATGGAACATGTAAAAACCCTTCGTGATGTTCTGGAATATATCAAACAAAATCATGCTGCCTATCCTGCCGTAGGATTTGTTGGCGAACCCTCCATTACCTATGGACAGTTTTATGAAAAAGTACATGAACTTCATGAATTAATCAAAAATCTGGCTATTGAACCCGGAGAACGAATTGCCATCTTGAGTGAAAGCAAACCTCAATGGTCTCAGGCATATTTTGCCATTACAGCCTTTGGTCGGGTAGCCGTACCCATTTTACCTGATTTCCATCAGAATGAAGTGCAACATATCCTCAGACACGCCAATTGTCAGGCGGTTTTTGTTTCCTCCAACCAACTGGCAAAAATCGAAGATGCCAACATTGAAAATCTGAAACACATTATTCTTATTGATGATTTTAAGTTATTTAAGGAAGAAGACAAAGACCCATTAAAAGAAATCATTGATCGCGGCAGTAAGGAGATCAATAAACTGAAACAGGCGGCCAGCAAGCTAACTCAAAAAAGTAAGGAAGAAATCCCTCAGCCCAATGATTTAGCGGCCATCATTTACACTTCCGGGACAACGGGACACTCCAAAGGAGTTATGCTTTCTCATTACAACATTGTAAGTAATGCAGTCACCATCCTGAAAATTGTTCCTGCTACACCAAAAGATCGATTACTTTCTGTATTGCCCCTGGCCCATGCTTATGAATGTACCGTTGGCATGGTAGCCCCCTTGATTGGTGGGGCAAGCATTCATTATTTCAATCAACCTCCAACCCCACGCCTGCTGCTTAAAGCTTTTCAGATTGTAAAGCCAACCATCATGTTGATTGTACCACTGATCATCGAAAAAATTTACAAAACCAAAATTGCTCCTCAATTAAATAAAAACTGGTTGTTACGAACGGTACAAAAGGTACCTGCACTTCGTAAAGCGATAATCAAAAAGGCCGGCCAAAAATTACACGAATCATTTGGCGGACAATTGAATTGCCTGCCCATTGGAGGAGCGCTACTGGCATCAGATGTAGAAAAATTTCTGTACGAGGCCGATTTTCCATACGCCGTTGGCTATGGCTTAACCGAAACAGCGCCCATCGTGGCCGCCATGGTGGCCCCTAACCGGAAATTGCGTTCCACCGGACGGGCCATTCCCGGTGTGGAAATCAAAATCCACAATCCCGATCCGGAAACCGGTGAAGGTGAAATTTGGGTTCGGGGACCCAATGTGATGCTGGGTTATTACAAGGACCCGGAAAAAACAGCCGATGTTTTAACTGAAGA
>CAYNLJ010000505.1:0-1724 GCA_964398005.1 uncultured Caldithrix sp.
GCGAACGTATTCTGGAAGACAAACGTATTCCACTGGTTTCTCTCACCGGATCAACGGCAGTTGGTCGTCATGCGGCTACCAAAATTGCGCAGCGCCTCGGTAAATACATTCTGGAATTGGGTGGCAATAACGCTATTATTTTAACACCCGATGCCAATCTTGATCTGGCCATGCCGGCCATTGTGTTTGGCGCTGTGGGTACCGCCGGCCAACGTTGTACCACTACCCGTCGTTTGATCATTCACGAATCTATTTATGATCGCGTGAAAGAATCGCTCATCAAAGCTTACAAGAGCGTGCGGATTGGTAATCCGTTGGATGAGAAAAATCACATGGGTCCATTGATCGATAAAGGTGCCGTGAACACCTATTTAAAAGCTCTGGAACAGGTAAAGGCCGAGGGCGGAAAAGTGATTTACGGTGGGGAAGTGTTAACTGGTCCCGGTTACGAAGCCGGTACTTATGTGCTGCCAACACTGGTTGAAGCCGAAAACCATTATCAGATTGTTCAGGAAGAAACCTTTGCGCCGATCCTTTACCTGATTAAGTACAAAGGTGACGTGCAAAATGCCATCGATATCCAGAACAATGTCGAACAGGGTCTGTCGTCCTCCATTTTTACCAATAACCTGCAGGAAGCAGAAACCTTTCTGTCAGCCTGGGGTTCCGATTGTGGTATTGCCAATGTTAACATCGGTACTTCCGGTGCTGAAATTGGCGGTGCCTTTGGTGGAGAAAAGGATACCGGTGGTGGCCGCGAATCCGGTTCCGATGCCTGGAAGGCTTACATGCGCCGGCAAACCAATACCATTAACTTTGGTAAACAGTTGCCCCTGGCACAAGGAATTAAATTCGAAATTTAAAACAACAAAATGAAAGGGCTCTTTTAGAGCCCTTTTTATTTAACTCAGATATTCATTTTAATTTAAAAGTAAATGGAATGGCCATCCAGACTTTTACTTTTTTGTCACGTTGCTGACCCGGAGTAAATTTACATTGTCGTGCCGCGGCAATGGCTGCCGAATCCAGCATGGGAATGGATTTAAAAATTTCCGCTTTTGCTACATTACCTTTCTCATCAATTAAAACGCGAACCACCACAGTGCCTTCGATACCTGCTTTTCGGGCCAAAGCAGGGTACTCCGGCACCACACGTTTTTTAATTTTAGGTTTAATGGAAACAGCGATGTACTCAAATTCTTCCTGTTCATCATCTTGGGGAGGAGGAGGCAATTCATTCAGAGATAAATTTGTGCCGTTTTCGAAAATATCGTAATCCACTTCCTCCAGCATTTCATCTTCATCTGCTTCTACAGGAATTGATGGTTGTTCCGGACGGGGCGGTTTTTTTAGAATTTCCGTAACCGGAATCTCAGTTACTTCAATAACAAAATCAGGCCGAGGAGGAGGTTCTGTTTTACGTTCATATTTGCGAAAAGCGTAAAAAGTAAAGATCAACAAGAGTAACGTAATAATCATGGAAAGCCTTAAAATAAATGGATATTCGGCTTTTAATTTGGCATTGGACATGATTCAATCCTCCTTTACAAATGAATAACACTATTTGCAAAGGGTCAATAAATGTGCCAGAAGCTTTAATTCATTTAAATTCAGTAAGTTAAGGTTTAGGGGATTATTTTTATCAGCAGAATTCCATTGCAATTTGCAAGATAGTATATTTGGATATGAGTCAGGAGTTGTAAATTCTTAAAAACGATGCTTTG
>CAYNLJ010000506.1:0-1722 GCA_964398005.1 uncultured Caldithrix sp.
ACCTACCAGTTGGCCATTCCGGCCGGCAGTCAAAATTTGAAAGCTGAAGTGCGCTTCTCTAAAACCCGTAACTGGCAAATGATTTTTCCCAGATCGGCAGATGATTTCTTCAATGCCAAATGGGCCGCCCGCTTTGAGTACGAACAAAACAAGGCATTTGTCTCGGTGGGATTCAATGAAATCAGCGATTCCATTTTTATTCGGGTGGTGGATCAGGATGGGAATCCGCTGCCAATTGTGTTCGAGGAAATTACGAAATTTTATGATAATCGTCGTATGGCGGTGACGTTAAGCGCGGATGATATGGCCTCCTGGAGCAGGAGTAAGTTTGAAACAGCTATCAGCCATACGCGGAGTAACAATCTCTGGCTGACGTTAGCTACCAATCCGGCAGCCTGTAACAGCAGCACCTGGAGTTTTTTACAGAGTCAGGTGGGTAGCGGCTTGATTGAAGTGGGGTCTCATTCCAATACCCATCCCGATCCCAAACCCTATGCCGACTATGAGTATGAAGTGCTGGACTCGCGTCAGGAGATCATTGATCGGCTCAACCTGCCCACCTTATTCAGTAATGGTGAACACGAGTATGTGTATTCGTACATTGCGCCCCATGGTTACAGCGATGCGGTTATCGATTCTCTGATTGGTGTGGGTAAATATCTGGTCAACCGCATGTACTATCCTGACTTTTATGGCTTTGCGGAATGGGATGACAAAACAGGTTCCTTTGGCCAGATTGGCGTCACCAAGGCTATGGATCCGCCTAAATCACAATTGGGCTGGGGCATTGGTACCAATGACATCAATGAATTGAACGGTGCGTTTGATAAGGCCTACCAGGAAGAAACGGTTTACCATGTCATGTTCCATCCCAATGTGGTAGAATGGGACAAAAGCTACACCACCGATCATCTGGCCTACATTGCCAATCGCAAGGATGTCTGGTACGTGGCCCTGGGACATCTTTACCTGTACCATTTGGCCCAGACGAATTATTCAACGCCGACGGCAATCTCGCAACGCGAACAACCCGTGGCTTCTGATTTTGAGTTGCTGGGCAATTATCCGAATCCGTTCAATCCGGAAACGACGATTCAATTAAGAATCGATCGGGCAGGGTTTTACCATCTGGAAATTTACAATCCTCTGGGACAATTGATCACTTCGAACCGCTATTACTTTAATTCTCCGGGCGTGCAAAAAATCAGGTGGAATGCGAATGCAGGCGCTTCCGGCGTTTATTTGTACAAAATTTCAAACGACAAGGATAGCCAAAGCGGCAAGATGGTAAAACTTAAATAAAGAGGAACCAATGTCGGTCTTCAGATTAATCTTTTTAACAGGTTTTGTTTTTTTAATGGCAGCCTGTGCTGTTTTGATGAAAGAAACAAAAAAGGAGCCCAAAAAGGTGATCTCGATTATTCCAAAGCCTAATTTTCTTGAAGCAAGAGAAGGATCATTCACGCTAAATAAAGAAACTCCCTTAATCATTAAAACAGAAAATCAGGATGAAGATTTGCAGTACGCGTTAAATTTCTGGCGCGGATTGATCAGCAAAAACTGGCAAACCTCTCCACCGATGCGCACCAACGCAAAGCAAGAACAGCTTGTAAATGGAATTTTCATTGAAATCAATCGTTCTCTGCTGAACTCACCGGAAGCTTATGTGTTGAACATTTTACCTGAGAAAATAGAAATAAAAGCTCAGACTCCGAAAGGCGT
>CAYNLJ010000507.1:0-1719 GCA_964398005.1 uncultured Caldithrix sp.
AACTCAGAATTGACTTAAAACGCCTCATGATTGAACTGATATTTTTCCGGCACTATCGCTCAGGGTTATTCTGACTCACATTTTCATCACAATTTTATCTTTTATTTTCTCTCCCGGCTTTTACGGCTTCTACAAATTTGGCTGCATGGTCAGCTAAAGCTTTCCAATTATGCTCTGCTATCATCTTTTTATCCAATAACGCTGTTCCGACACCAACAAAACAAGCTCCATTGCGAATAAATTCGGCGGTGTTTTGCAGATTAACTCCACCTGTCGGTGTTAATTTTATCTGAGGAAGGGGGCCATGAATATCTTTAAAATACGAAGGGCCAAATTGCCCGGCGGGGAAAACTTTAACCACATCAGCGCCATACTCCCAGGCCTGTAATATTTCGGTCGGCGTCAGGGCGCCGGGGAAAACCGCCCGGTCATATCGATGGGCCGTTTCGATTAATTCTCTTTTAAGAACCGGGCTTACGATAAACTTTGCTCCGGCATGAATAACCGCCTGCGCCGTGGCTGCATCCAATACCGTTCCTGCGCCGATTAGAATTTTGTCATCAGCCTCGAATTTTTGCGATAATTCTTTTATGACATCAACTGCAAAAGGCGTGGTCATAGTTATTTCCAAACCGCGCACTCCTCCTTCGATCAGAGCTTTGGCTACGCCATACAGATCGACCGATTTATTCGCCCTGATCACAGCCACAATGCCGCTTTCTTCCAATGAATGTACACATTCTGACCTGGTCATTGTATCCTCCATTTAATTAAAATTCATAATTTATTTTGTCTTTCAAGAAGTAAATAAGAATATTGAAGGCACAAAATTCCTTCAATACATGAAGCTTTTTGAGAACGTTTTTATTTTAGCAACATGGTAGCTAAATTAAACAAACAGACCTGTCTTATTTTCATTCTCTGTACTAATTGAATTTTGAAATCCTGGATTTGGTTAAATTTTATGATTCGTTTTTTCTAGTTCCTGATGGTTAGGGCAAACTATTTCAATCACTACGATTGCTCTTCGCTTTGATAAAACAATCAAGTACGAAAAGTTGCCCTCTTTTGAAAGATTCTTTGGTGGTTACTACTTTAAATTCATTTCATCTTCATAATAATTTCCTGGGAATGCTGTTCTGCAATTTCCATGTGTTTTTTCATAATATCAAAAGCTTTTTCTTCATCTTGCTCCTTAATCGCATTAAAGATTAAACGATGGTATTCCCTGGCAGAGTCTATGGCCGTGTTGATTTCTGATAAAATCAATGATTTAATTTTGGGCAAAATCTGATAAATGGGATCCATAATGATCGGTATTATCAAATTATGAGAGGCCTGGGCAATTAACCGGTGAAATTCACGATCTAATGTTCCTTCCAGCTGATATTGATCCGGGCGTAGTTGTTCAAACTCAATTAAATTTTCTTTAAGCTCCTCTAATTCCAATTCGGTTCGATTTCTGGCTGCCAGGCGACAAATTTCCGGCTCCAGTACCTTTCTTACTTCCAGAATATGCCGGATAATTTCTTTATCAAAGTTCAGCTCCAGATAGGTGCGCATCGGCTTAATCACATTTTGGGGAGAATAGTCTTCAATAAAAATTCCTTTACGTTTTTTTATGGTAATCAGACCTTTTGCGCTCAACATTTGCAGGGCTTCACGAAGAGCAGTTCTGCTTACTCCAAACATTTCGCACAATTCATGTTCGGAAGGTAA
>CAYNLJ010000508.1:0-1712 GCA_964398005.1 uncultured Caldithrix sp.
ATCTCATTGAAAATCCTGCTGAGGAGCTTAACCGTTTGATTCAGTTTCTGGGCTTAAATATATCTCCTGAAAAATTGAAGGCTGTAGTAAAACCGGAACTGTACCGTTCGCGAACAGAGGCCGATTAATCATTTTATTTGAAGATTCCATTATCTGAGAATTTTGTTCATCAATTTAAAAACCGATCATTAGATCAAGTTAAAGACCTGGGCGTAGCTTTTGCCAAATAAAAACTTTTTTTGTTTTTGATTGCATTGTAAATTTTAACCTCTCCCAAGTATAAGAACGCGCAGTATGTGCTGATACCGTTACTGCGCTAAATGAAAAAGAAAAAGGAGATTAAAATGCATGACCTGGAAAAAATTTTACGGCCTAAATCCATTGTTCTGATCGGAGTTTCGCGCAAAGAGGGTTCTCTTGGTAAAAAGTTTCTGGATGCCCTGCTACGCATGAAGTTTAACGGTGATATTTTCATCATCAATCCCAAAGCAAGCGAAATCAACGGCATTCCCTGTTTCCCTTCGTTGGACGAATTAAATCAGAAACCAGATTTAGCGGTTATTTTACTACCTTACCAATACGTGCTTGATTCTTTGAAAGCATTAGGTGAAGCAGGTATTAAGAATGTGGTGGTTATCAGCTCCGGTTTTAAAGAGATTGGTGGTGAAGGCATTGAAAGAGAAAAACAACTCATCGAAATTGCAAACCAATATCAGATGACACTGATCGGTCCAAACTGCATGGGTATTTTTAACACAGATCCCAAAATCCGCCTGAATGGCACCTTTTCACCCATTCTGCCAAAAGCAGGACACGTGGCCTACATTTCTCAAAGTGGTGCTCTGGCGGTCGCCATTCTTGAATTAACGGCTCAAACTGATCTGGGATTTTCGGTGTTTGTCAGTACAGGAAACAAGGCACAGGTTGGCGAAGCGGAAGTGCTTGAATTTTTGAAAGACGATGTGAACACCAACGTGGTAACTCTTTACCTGGAAAGCATCGATCAACCACAGGCATTAATGAAAGCCTGTTCTTCCTTAGTCATCAAAAAACCGATCTTAGCTGTTAAAGCCGGGCGCACCGATTCCGGACAGAAAGCCGCTTCTTCACACACGGGAGCCCTGGCCAATCCCGAACACATTGTGGATGGTTTTTTGAAACAGTCCGGTGTAATTCGCTGTGAAACTGTAGAAGAAATGTTCGACCTGGCCCGGGCCCTGTCGGTTCAGCATTTACCCAAAGGTAAACATGTAGCCATTGTAACCAATGCCGGAGGCCCCGGCATATTGGCCAGTGATGCCCTGGAAACGGCCGGGCTGGAACTGGCCCGCTTTGAAAACTCAACCATCGAAAAACTGAAAAGCATCTTACCCGAAGAAGCTGCGGTTACCAATCCGGTGGACATGATTGCCAGCGCCAATCACGACACCTACCATGACGTTCTCGATATCGTTTTGGAAGATCCCAATGTGGACAGTGTTATTTTAATCATTGTTAAACCACCGGTAGACACCACACCTAAAAAAATTGCCGAACATCTGGAACCGGTCGTCAGCAATTGCGCCAAAACCATCATCCCTGTTCTGATGGCACAACACGACGAAACGGCCGGCCTTGAAGTTTTCTCCCGACTCCATTTACCTGTTTTCTCTTACCCGGAAACAGCTGTTAAAACATTAGGCAAAATGTGGGCCTACCATCAACTGCAACAA
>CAYNLJ010000509.1:0-1711 GCA_964398005.1 uncultured Caldithrix sp.
TGTATTTGCTAACTTCGTTCAGCGCCCGCCAGGCTTTTAAACTGGAAGCACGCTTCAGGAACGTGGCCTCAGCCATTGATGTAGCTTATTTGGCTGGTGTGTCAGCCGTTGTTTTTTCAGGGATCTTTCTTTCCTTTAAATTCACTCTTTTGGCGGCTTTGCTTTACGTTGGCTTGTATTTAATTCAAAACATCCGGCGCCCGCTGATAGTCAGCTATTTAAGCGAAATATTACCTTCCAACATCATGGCTTCCGGGTTAAGCACGGCAACACAGTTAGAAACTTTACTGGTTATTGTGACCAGTCCCATTTTGGGAGCGCTGGTGGATTATCTGGGATTGGGCCCCGGCATTTTAATTATCGGCCTGCTGTATTTGCTGCTTTTTCTGTTTGTGCGCTTAAGCCCGAATCATTCAAAAATGCTTAACTGATTTTGAATCAGTTCCAACATCTGCCTGGCATTTTTGATGGCCTGGCCCCGCGGATGGTTGTTAAAAAAGATGTAAGTTCGGTAGGTCTTTTGTAAAAGTTCTGCCATATTGGGCATCCATTCCTGCAGTTCTTCCTTTGTGTAAAGATAATCATATCTTGCCGAGCCTTCGCCATCCCACCAGTCCTTGGCATTACGTCCATGAAAACGCACGTACCCCAACTTTGTGGTGGCAATAGCCTGCGGTGGTAACAACCCGGGTAATTGAGGTTGATCTACATTCACGTAGCTGATTTCATTTTCTTTTAAAAACTGGTAAAGAGCTGGCTTAACCCAGCTGATGTGTCTGAACTCCACAAACAAGGGTAAGTCTTTTATCAGTTTACGGGTTTGCAACAGGTACTTCCGATTGGCTTCGTTGTTCTTGAACGAATAGGGAAACTGAGCCAAAAGGCCATGAAATTTGCCGCTGTCAATCATCGGTTTTAAGGCTTCTAACAACTGATTGATGGCGCTTTCATTCTCCTGACGGCGGTGAGTGGTTTCCTGATTGGCTTTGACAATAAAGCAAAAATTTTGCGGTGTCTTTTCCACCATACGTCGGATTAAAAATTGATTTGGGATGGCATAATAGGTGCTGTTAATTTCGACCGCATTAAAAAATTGCGCGTAAAATTCTAAAAAACTACTTTTAGATAAATGAGGGGGATAAAAGTGATGGCGCCAGTCCTCGTAACTGTAACCGGATGTGCCGATTTTAACTTCAATTCTGATTTCTGGTGAATCCATAACGCCCCTGATCTTTTTCGTACACAAAATAAATAAAATGACAAATAAAATCAAAAGGATTAAAAATGCAACACTTTCTGCTGGTCGGCTGTACATCAGGAATTGGAAAAGCGTTAACCTCATTTCTTTTAAAAAGTGGACAACAAGTAACCGGCATTGGCCGGCAGCAAAACATGCTGCAATTTTTCGAGCAACAATTTCCGCAACATTTCAAAGGGATTGTTTTAGATTTAAGAAAGACAGAAACCATCGACTCAACTTTAGACAAAGCTCTTCAAAATCGGCCGCCCATCGATGTGGTAATTTTGCTCTCCAGCATTACCGGTGAAAATCCCGCACTGGACTGGGCCATTGAAGAAAATGTCATTCGTACCAACGTTTTGGGCTGGACGGCCATTGCCTTATGGGCTGCCCGTTATTTTGAACAACAGGGCAAGGGCCATTTGGTTGGCATTACCTCTTTGGCCAAATACCTGGCCAGTGTTAATCCCT
>CAYNLJ010000510.1:0-1709 GCA_964398005.1 uncultured Caldithrix sp.
CTTTGTTTTCTTTGGTAGAAAATTTAACCACACTCCCATTCAGCAGAAAATAAGCAACATCATCCCCGGCGTAGGTGATTTCCGATGGATGTCCCTCAATGGTGGTTGAATCTTTTACCGTCAGGGACTGTGGATCAATTACAAAAACAGCGCCATTGGTTCCCTGATCGGTGGTGTCGCCCCAGGCGGGCCAGCGACCGGTACACAATACATTTAGTTCACCGTCATCATCCAGGATTACGCTGGTAGGATTGTCGGCTACCTTGATGGTTTTGACTACCTTGTCCTGAGCCACATCGATCACCGAAACGGTATTCGCCGCGCCGAAACCGCTGTTCAGCACAAAGGCTTTACCTTCTGCTACGGCAATCTCTTCCGGATTGGCACCAACCTCGATGGTTTTACCGGTTAAACTCAGGTTCTTTAAATCGATTACCGCAACATTATTAGCGTACAGGTTGGACACATAGGCTTTGTCACTGGAAACAACGGCCAAATGACGAGGACTCGGTCCGCCTTCCAGGACAATGGTCTTCTTGCTTTTCCAGGTTTTAAGACTGATCACTTCGATGGTGTTGGAATTGTTCACCACAATAAAGCCCAGCGAATCGTGGATGGTCATGCTGTTCGGTGTGTCGCCCAGAGGTCGTTTATTCACACTTTTGAAGATATCGTTTTGAACAGTCTGATCGGCATAGCTGTAAAACGAGAGCGAGCCATTGCCTTTGCCAAAATTACCTTCGTTTACAATAAAGGCTCCTACCGATTGCACCTGTTTCTCTTTACTGGTACCAGTCGGATCTTTTTCGCAGGAAAAGAGAATTAATCCTAAAAGTAAAAAAAGAAGAGTACGTCGCATCAGTTACCTCCCTGATTTGGTTGATTGAACATTAAACTTAGACTCAGATTGAAATAGCGTCCGGGCATGGGATAGCCGGGTAACACGCTGTAGTTCTTATTGAATAAATTTTCGATTTGCAGTTCTGGTTGCACGGTAAATGTTTTCAAGCGCAGACAATAATTCAGCGTCAAATTTGCTTCCGTAAAGCCAGGCAGAATTCTTTCCGGATCGTTTGAAAAATCGGTGTAACGAAAGCTCATGTATTGAAGATCGAAGCTCATCTTAACAGCGCCCTGTTTTAGCTGTAGTTGAAAGGTCAGTTTTTCGCGCGGTAAAAAAGGCACCTGCCGGCCAACCGTTTCATCATCCGAAGATTCCGCTTTGTTCTTGATGGTTTTGATGTAATGGTAGTTCAAGCCGATTTTTAGTCTTTCCTCTAAATCACTGGCCGAAAGTTCCATTTCAAGGCCCTGACTCTTTACTCCGGCAATGTTAAACGGTTGCCAATAACCACTGGACGAAGGTAACCATTTAATCTGATCTTTCACGATATTTTGGAACAAACTCCATTCGCCATGGAACAACCACTGCTTCCAGACCAAATTATTTCGTAAGCCCAGTTCCCCATTGACCGAGGCTTCCGGCTTCAAATCCGGATTGCCCCCCGGAATCCAGTAAAGATCGTTAAAACCGGGAATTCTGAAGTTCTTTCCTGCAGAAGCAAAAAGTTGCCACATGGGCCACTCCAAAGTAATGCCCGCCGATGGTAAAAAGACTACCGGCCAGCCATCCACTTTTTCCAGCCTGAAACCAGAATTAAAAGAAAAAGCCTGCAGGGTAAAGCGCTTTTCAAACACCCGCCAGTCAT
>CAYNLJ010000511.1:0-1695 GCA_964398005.1 uncultured Caldithrix sp.
GAAGCACCGGATAAAATGCGCACTTCGAGATCCTGCGCACCACCACCTCGAGCCACCATTTTGGGATGCAAACTATTGGCCAGGTTGATGATTTCTTCTTTGTTCTGTAAAATGGCCTGTTTGGCCGCCGAAGGATTTTTAACATCGACTACCTGAATCTGGCCGATTAAAATGGGAGCCGTGTACTCCGCCTTAAAACCACCAGCCTTACGCACAATTTTAGCGGCTGAACTTACGGCCGCCACAATAGACGGCTCTTCGACCACCATGGGCACCACGTAATCTTTTCCATTGATCTGAAAATTGAGGCCCAGCCCCATGGGCAAGCCAAATACACCGATCACATTCTCAATCATGCGATCAGATTCTTCTGTGCGTAACAGGTGGTTGCCATTTTTCAGCCGGATGTAGTCTTCTTCGCTGATAAAATGACGTTCGTGCAATATTTTTAAACGTTCGTGAATACTTAATTTGTAAAAATTGGCAATTCGTGAATTTGGCATTTTAAATTCCTCGTTCCTAATCAAGGTTTTTAATCTAATTAATAATGTAAAAAATTAAAAAGATTTTTCAAGCCGTACACCATCTTCTGAAATGTCCACGTCCAAAGGAACATAACCCTGAATTTTAATTGCATCGATCACTTTGTTCAATTTGTGCGGGTCATCTGTAAAAACCAATCCGATATCACCACTGCCGGCACCGGAAGGTTTGTAAACGGCTCCCGCTTGTTCAACAATTTCAGCCAGGCGTTGATGAACTTCAGAAATAATAGGCATGTCACTCTGCTGGCCAAGTTCCTTTAATGTATTGTAAAAAGAATGCACATGTTCCAAAAATTGTTCCACCCGGCCCGCTTCAAAATCAATTAAACCTTGACGACTAATGTTTTTTAACCGATCCATGATCTGCTGATAAATATTTGGCTCGCTTTCCTTAAGCTGCTTAACTCCACTGACCAGCCGGGTAGTGGAAGCGCTTTTACCGGTAAAAACCGGTTTGAAATAGAGTCCCGGGCAGGTTGCCAAAGCAACAGGCATTTTGCCCGCCGGGTCTTCGGGGTAAACACGCTGGTATCTCAAAAAGCCGCCAAAAAAACTGGCGGCTATGTCGATCCCGCTACCCATTTTGCCCTGTGCATGATGGTGCGCATTTAAAGCCAGCCGAAAAATTTGTGGTGCAGACCAGTCCATTTCGAGTGTTTGTAAAAGTCCTTTAACCAAAGCCACACAAAGCGCCGCGCTGGAACCAAAGCCCATCTTGCCATGAAATTCTCTGGAATAAAAGGCATCGGTGTTAATTTCAATTTTCAGACCCTGCTGTTTTTTTTCTGCCGGTAATTGCTGGTAAACAAATTCCATGATTCCGGTAAACAGTTTTAGCTTTCTCAAAGCATCGGCTGAAAGGTGAGGATCAAAACGTACATGGTTATTGGACAAAATGACAAATGGTAAATCATTTAAGCGTAAAGAAGGCGCGGAAAAAACAAATTCATTACCAGGCAAACGTTCAATTTTAACCACCGCTCTTAGATCGACGGCACAAACCAGAGCAGGAGCATCATCTAAAACGGCGTACTCCCCCAACAGAATCATTTTTCCGGGAGCACTGGTGACAATCATTCGACCTCCAGTACTTGTGGTGCTGGACCCGGCGCACAGCTGATCACCTTTTGAATGCCAGGAATGTTTTCCA
>CAYNLJ010000512.1:0-1693 GCA_964398005.1 uncultured Caldithrix sp.
AACGTTTTGAAGCTTACGGTTGGGAGGTTTTGCAGGTAGCTGATGCCAATGACACACAAAGTTTGCGTGCTCAAACAAAAGTTGCCCTGCAGATGGAAAAACCCGTTTTAATTATTGTGAACTCACACATTGGTTTCGGCAGTCCGCACAAACAAGACACCGCCGAAGTTCACGGATCCCCTTTAGGCGAGGAAGAAGTAAAACTGACCAAGCAAAACTACGGCTGGAATCCGGACTGGCAATTTTATGTACCCGAAGAGGTAGAACAGTTTCGCCAGCAGAACATAGAACGGGGTGAAAAAGTCGAACAGGAATGGATTACACTTTTTGAGAAATACCAGCAAGCTTACCCAGAACTGGCTAAAGAAATTTTGGCCATCCAGCAGGACCAGTTGCCCGAAAACTGGGATTTAAAATTACCTGAATTTGAAGCAGACGAAAAAGGCATGGCTACCCGTGCTTCCGGTGGCAAGGTTTTGAACACTATTGCGCCTTCCATTCCCTGGTTAATAGGCGGTTCAGCTGATCTGGCGCCTTCTACCAAAACTTTAATGAGCTGTTCGGATTCCTTCAGTGCACAAAATCGCAGCGGTCGAAATCTGCATTTTGGTATTCGTGAACATGCCATGGGGGCTATTGTCAACGGACTGGTGTTGAGTAAATTGAAAGCCTTTGGAGCGACCTTTTTTGTCTTCTCCGATTACATGAAACCGGCCATAAGGCTGGCGGCATTGATGAAAATACCGGCCATTTACGTCTTTACCCATGACAGCATTGGCGTGGGCGAAGATGGTCCAACGCATCAGCCGGTTGAACATCTGGCTGCACTACGGGCAACGCCCAATGTGGAGGTCTTCCGCCCGGCTGACGCTAACGAAGTGGCCTGGGGCTGGTATCTGGCCTTAACGCAAAAAGACCGCCCAACGGCCCTGGTATTAACCCGGCAAAACCTGCCGACAATTGACCGTTCCAAATACGCCCCGGCCAAAGATGCACTAAAAGGTGGTTACATCTTGGCCGATTCGGAGAACGAACCAGAAGTCATTTTAATCGCCAGCGGTTCGGAAGTACACCTGTGTTTACAGGCCTATGAACAGCTGACCAGTGAAGGTGTTCAGGTAAGAGTGGTCAGCATGCCATCAACAACCCTGTTTGACCGGCAGTCCGAGGAATATCGTGAAAAAGTGTTACCTTCGGCCATCAAAAAACGCATTGTGGTGGAAGCGGGCAGTTCCTGGGGCTGGGAACGTTACGCCGGACTGGAAGGCAAAATCATTGCCATGGATTCCTTTGGTAAAAGCGCGCCCCAAAAACAATTG
This sequence comes from uncultured Caldithrix sp., assembly GCA_964398005.1. GTDB lineage: Bacteria > Calditrichota > Calditrichia > Calditrichales > Calditrichaceae > Caldithrix. The sequence continues at coordinate 1,320 of CAYNLJ010000512.1, forward strand.
ATGGAATACTTTGGCTTTTCAAAAGAAAACATTGTTAAACAAGCAAAAGACCTTTTGGAAGCCTGACATTTAATCAAATTGTGAATTCGTGATTCTTAATTGAATCATGAAATATTTTTCATGATTTAGCTTGTTCAAAATAATAACATTAAATTTAGTTTTATTTAATTATTACGGAGGTTGGCTTATGAAAAAGCTTTTACCTGTTCTAATCCTCATGTTCTTGGCCTGTTCCACCAAAGCCCCTCAACCGCAGGACGCCCAAAATTTACAACAGGCACTGCAATTGGCACAGGAACTTAATCGACCAGTGTTACTGGACTTTATGACCGATTGGTGACCAAGCTGCAAAAAATTCGCTCGTGCAGCGAAAG
>CAYNLJ010000513.1:0-1691 GCA_964398005.1 uncultured Caldithrix sp.
ATGGAATTCATTAAATGGAACAATCCGTCTTCTGATTTTTTTCATCGGGCTTACCAGATTTTGCACGAGCATCTGGAAGAAGTAAATGCCAATGGATTAGAGTACTTTAAAGAGCAATTGACCTACAAAAACCGTCACGATTACCGTGCCGAGACCGTTCTCTCATTGTTCGATCGCTGGGGGGTAACTACTGGCAGCATTGAAGAGGGTAACCTGCAAATCATCGATGACCTGCCGGAAGAGTGGTTAGACGAAGATCATCTGCAAAAAAAGTTAAAGGCGGAACAAATGCAACTTTACCAGATGATGCAGTACGCCAAGCTGGAAACCTGTCGAAAGGCTTTTATTCATGAATATTTTGGAATTAAACATGGCCCCCAATGTGGCGCCTGCGACAATTGCCAGCACTCATCTTCCTGAAGAGAAAAATGAACCACTGATGCCCACTGCCTAATTGAAAAATTTTAAATTTTAAGTGTTGAATTTTGAATTGTCTTTTTCATTTAGTTACCTGTGCCAGGTGATCCTTTCTTAACACTTTGAGTTGAAAACACTTTTAATCAAAACCATTCAACCAATCAACCATTACACTATTAACTCACCATTTCCGGGTTTGCTTTTCAGTTTCCCTCCGTTTATATTAATTCAAAGTAACTTCGTTAGGAGGCCACATGAAAAGGCGTCAATTCCTTCGTTTAAGTTCAGCCGGTCTGGCTGGTTTGAGTTTATTTTCCTATTTCCCCAAAACGTCAGAAGCGCAGACCATGCCCCATGCAGTTTGGGTTGCAAACGGCGAACCGGAACAGTTGTTAGAACGTGCTTTAAAAGAATATGGCGGCCTGCAGCGCTTCATTAAAAAAGGAGATCGCGTAGTCATTAAACCGAATATCGGTTGGGATCGCCCACCGGAATTAGCGGCCAATACCAATCCGCAATTGGTTGCAGCTTTGGTAAAAGCTTGCAAAGAGGCAGGCGCCAAAGAAGTCAAAATCTTTGACCGCACCTGCAATAATCCCAGGCGGTGTTACCACAACAGTCAAATTGAAAAATGGGCCAAACAGGCCGGAGCCAAGGTTGAGCAAATTCGCAGCAATCGCTTTAAAACGGTACGCATCGATGGGGAACTGGTGAAGGAATGGCCCATTTACGAAGAATATCTGAAAGCTGACAAGGTGATTAATGTGCCCATTGCCAAACACCATTCGCTGTCACGGGTCACGCTGGGTTTAAAAAATCTGATGGGCGTCATGGGCGGTAATCGTGGGGACATCCACAATTTTTTTGCCAAAAAACTGACCGACATCGATCGCAAGATTTTGCCTACATTGACCATAATTGATGCTTACCGCATTTTGACCAACAATGGGCCGGTAGGTGGCAACCCGGCCGATGTAAAGCTGACCAAAACATTAATTCTATCTGATTGCACGGTAACAGCAGACTATCTTGCGCTGGAGCTTTTTGGCCTGTCATTGGATGAAGTGGATCATATTAAAACCGCTTATCAGAAGGGGTTGGCAAAATATTCGTTTGATAAGCTGAATGTGAAACGGATTACTTTAGCTTAGTTAAATCTGGCAAAGCATCTATTCTCAGGAGGTCTGCTTGCGTACGGCTCGCAGGATTAGTCAAATTTTGTTTCTTTTATTGTTTGTCTGGTTGTTTTTGTTAACCCGTTACCCTTACGAGCA
>CAYNLJ010000514.1:0-1690 GCA_964398005.1 uncultured Caldithrix sp.
CGAAACATGGTGGTTTGCCCCATAAAACCTTTAATCACATTTACATGATCCTGGGTCAGCATGGTGGGAACGGGATCGTATTTGGCAGAAAATTCAAACAGGGTAAAGTAATCGGTTTCCGGATCACGCAGCCGGGGCATATGGCTGGGTGGTACATCAATGTCTGAAAATTCGTAAATCGCCGGATCGGTAATCAACTTAAAATTCTGGAAAGCAAAGGTCTGGCTGAAGTCCAGCTTTTTCTGGTAATCAGGGTCAATGCCGTCACCGTCAAAAACGGCGTCGCAAATATCGGTATTCTGAGCGGCCAGGGCAATGTCCAGCGCATCGGTGGCCGAGCACATGGCAAACAAAAAACCGCCGTTTTCTACGTAGCGACGGATTTCAATGGCCACGGCAGCCTTTTCTTTACTTACTTTGTTAAAGCCCAGCTCCCTGGCCAGCTTTTCTGACTCTAATTGTTGTTTGATGTACCAGGGTTGAGTGTGAAAGGCAGCCCAGAATTTTCCGTATTGACCGGTAAAATCCTCATGATGCAAATGCAGCCAGTCATACTTAGCCAGTTTGCCTTCCAATACTTCACGATCGTAAACCTTGTCATATTTAATTTCGGCGTAATTCATGACCAGGGTGACGGCATCGTCCCAGGGTTGCGTAGTTGGAGGAGTGTAAACGGCAATTTTGGGTGCCTTTTCCAACAGCACGCGTTCCATGTTATTTTCTTCAATTTCGGCATAGATCTGGTTGACCTGAGCTCCGCTTAACAACTCGTAGGTTACACCGCGCAATTCACATTCTTCGCGAAAAACAGGAGTGTCCGTAAACAGGAAGGAACCGCTACGGTAATTGAGCAACCACTCCACATTCACACCCTGGGTCAAAACCCAGTAAGCCACACCATAGGCTTTTAAATGGTCGTTTTGTGTGAGATCCATGGGAATCAGGATGAATTGTGCCTGTGCGAAGCTAATCAAAAGGAAAAAGGAGAATACAAATTTTTTCAGTTTACGTATCATGGCATCTGCTCTTCGGTTAATTTTTCCTTCAATAAACGGGCTCTTTCCCGGCATGCCTCCAACCAGAAGCTGTTGGGGTAATTGGAAATAACCAGACGGTAGGTTTCAAAAGCTTTTTGCCATTGATGTTGCTTTTCCTGAGTGGTGGCCAACATGAACAACAAATGGTCGGTGTTGACATAGTCGGGATTTTGTTTTAAGACATGGGCAACGATTGCTTCGACTTCTTCGGGTTTGTTCAGACTGGCAAAAAGCTGTACGGCTCGTTCGGCGCTGGGCCCGCTTAACGGGCTGTTCTTAAAAACAAGTTCTTTAAGAATGTCTGCGGCCTGGGAAAGTTTCTTTTGTGCAACCAGGAACTCTGCCTGGCCCATTTGTGCCAATCCTGCAGAATCAATGGTCACATAATTTAATAGTAGCAGGCGTTGCAGGACATTGTTCTTTAATGAATCACCGGCTGCCAAGCCAGTGGAAAGATCCAAAAAAGCTTTTTGTGCCCTGGTTAACCTGCCTTCGTAAAACAGCAGTTCGGCCTTCAGATAGTTTGCCAGATTTTTTAAATTTTTAGATTTTATTTTTTGCAAAAACTTTCTTGAACTGATCAGGTCGCCTTTGTTCAGATAGCTTTTAGCAAGTTTTAAACGAATCCGATCCAGTTGCTGATTGTTAAGCGG
>CAYNLJ010000515.1:0-1688 GCA_964398005.1 uncultured Caldithrix sp.
CCCGCCGCAAACTGCCCTTTGGTATTGCTCAAATCGGTAAGGCCTTTCGCAATGAAATAACGCCCGGAAATTTCATTTTCAGAACACGTGAATTTGAACAAATGGAAATGCAATACTTTGTTAAGCCCGGCGAAGACGAAAAGTGGTTTGAATATTGGAAAGAACAGCGCATGCAATGGTATCAGCGGCTGGGTCTAAAAAAGGACAAACTGCGTTTTCACGAGCATGCTTCCGACGAACTGGCTCACTATGCCAAAGCAGCCTACGACATCGAATATGAATTTCCCTTCGGCTGGAATGAAATTGAAGGCATCCATAACCGTACCGATTTTGACCTGAGTCGACACATGGAACATTCCGGGAAAGATTTGCGCTATTTTGATGACCAGGCCAAGGAACGGTTTATCCCTTACATTATCGAAACGTCCGTTGGTTGCGACCGTACGCTGCTGACCTGCCTTGTCGACGCTTACACGGAAGAAGAAGACCGTGTTGTACTAAAGCTGGCGCCGGCCATTGCTCCCATTAAAGCAGCTGTTCTGCCCCTGGTTAAACGCGATGGTATGCCGGAAATCGCTAAAAAGATTGTCGATGATATTCGTGGAGATTACCGCATTTTCTACGATGATGCAGGTTCCATCGGGCGTCGCTACCGCCGGATGGACGAAGCCGGTACACCTTTTTGCATCACTGTTGACTCTCAAACTCTGGAAGACCAAACCGTTACCGTCCGTGAACGGGACACTATGGCACAGGAACGTGTCCATATTAACGAAATTAAAGCCTACCTTGACGAAAAATTAAAAGCCTGATCAAAGAAGCCGGAAACCTTTTTCCGGCTTTTTTTTTTATGCTAAAGTTTTCTGAATTTAACGTCGATCAAAGAGGCTATCAGAAAAATAGACTGATTTTTTTAACCAGATGGATTTCTTAATTTAACTGGGAAATATTAGGAGAAGGTTTTGGACGCGTCTTCCTTAAATATTCTACTCATAGACGATGAATTTATGGTTCTTGAATTAGCTACAGAAATCCTGACTTTCCTTGGACATGAAGTATTTGTCGCCACTTCCGGCCGGGATGGCCTTCAAATTTTTAAAGAACATCAAAAAAAGATAGATTTGATTATTGTTGACCTACTGATGCCGGAAATGAATGGGAAAGAATTTTACGACAAGGTTCGGGAGTTTGATTCTGAAGTCCCCATCATTATCTCCACTGGCATTTCTGAGGTAAAAGAAAAAGAAGCCTTAAAAGAGCTGCAAGTAGTTGACTTTTTAGAAAAACCTTACACAGTCCCCCAACTGGAAGCAATCGTCAATAAAATAAGTAAGCTGGCAAAGAAGTAAATCGGTTCGCCAGCTTACCCAACCTACTGATTTATTTGTAAAATTCTAAAATGGTGTCTAAAACGTAATTCTTTTGTTCCGCAGTTAATTCAGGATAAATAGGAATAGCCAGCGTTTCATCAGCCGCTTTTTCGGCTAGCGGGAAATCTCCTTTTTGATATCCTAAATATTTAAAACATTCCTGATTGTTAAAAGTCACCGGGTAGTACACTTCACACCCGATTTGATGCTCTTTCAAGAAATTCAGTAATTGATCCCGATTTTGCACCCGTAAAATGTATTGGTTAAAAATATGCCGGTAACCCTCTTTACGCACGGGGGGCGTGACCCATTGGTCCA
>CAYNLJ010000516.1:0-1681 GCA_964398005.1 uncultured Caldithrix sp.
AACAAATTTTGTAATTTTTGATTAAATTCTTACTTTCCCAAATGTTTAAACAAAATGGGGTCTAATCCTTAGGACTTAGGGATTGTTCACTTTTAAAGAGCCTGGTTTTGAAAATAGAAATCAATAACTAACTCCGGCATTTATGCCGGAAAAACAAAGCACCCTTACCTGTCTTTAAGCCTTTTAAGGCTTTTATTAATGAACTTGAAAATTTTACATTGAACAAAGAGAACATGAGACCTGCAGAAAAATCGAGTAGAGCGCTTGGCGAAGAACGGATTGGGCCGCTGCTTTTTCGGCTTTCGGTACCGGCCACCGTAGGCATGCTGGCCATGGCCCTGTACAATGTGGTGGACACTATTTTCATCGGTCGGGGATTGGGGTCACTGGCTATTGCCGGTGTTTCCATCGTCATGCCCATTCAAATGCTGATTTTTTCGCTGTCCCAAACCCTTGGGCTGGGCGCCGCTTCCATCATTTCCCGTCGCCTGGGTGCCAAAGATTTGCCCGGAGCCGAAAACGCCTTTGGCAATGTGCTGTTGCTGAACATCATGGTAAGCGGAATGATTGTGCTGCTGGGCTATCTGTTTGCCGATAAATTGCTTTACCTGTTTGGTTCCCAGGGTGAGATGGTGCCTTATGCTTATGATTATTTTATCTACATTTTAATCGGAACGCCCTTTTTGATGTTCGACATGATTTTCAACAATGTCAACCGCGCGGAAGGCAACATCAAAATTGCCATGATTACCATGATCATGGCAGCTGTTCTCAATATCATTTTTGATCCCATCTTCATTTTTGTACTGAAACTCGGTGTTAAAGGCGCAGCCATAGCCAGTGTGTTGTCACAGTTTTTAACCATGCTTTTTCTAATCTACTTTTTTTACAGCGGGCGCAGCATTCTGACCTTTCAATGGAAATATTTTACACCCAATTTTAAAGTGATTAAAGAAATTTTAGCCATTGGAGCCTCTTCGTTTGCCCGACATGGCGCAGCCAGCGTTCTGGCCGCCATCTTAAATCACAGCTTGTTTGCTTTTGGTGGCGAAATGGCGGTAGCCATCTACGGTATTATCAACCGCATTTTACGCATGACATTTATGCCTCTCTTTGGGCTGGTTCAGGCTTTTATGCCGATTACCGGTTACAATTACGGTGCCAAAAATTACCAGCGTGTGTTGCAGACGCTAAAATTTTCAGTAAAATACGCCACCTTAACCGTCATAGGTATTTTTGCCTTCTTAATGATTTTAGCCGAACCCATTTTTTCTATTTTTAATAAAGATCCTTTATTGGTTAAAGAAGGTGCCCGTGCTTTACGCCTGATTATTTTGCTGACACCATTGATCGGTTTTCAGATGATCGGGGCAGGTTATTTTCAGGCCCTGGGTAAGGCCTTGCAGGCCTTTGTGCTGGCCATTGCCCGACAAATTTTGTTCTTATTGCCACTCATCTTCCTCCTGCCCCATTTTTTGAAACTGGATGGCATCTGGCTGGCCTTTCCAGTTGCCGATATTTTGGCGGTTGGCGTCACCCTGCTAATGGTGGTACCTGAGTGGAAAACATTGAGTCTAAAAGTTCGCCGGGCACAAATAGAAAAAGAAACAGCTTCAGAACTCTCCCCTTAAAGATCAATCTCTGTCCCATATTAAAATTTTAGATACTGAGGCTAATCTTT
>CAYNLJ010000517.1:0-1680 GCA_964398005.1 uncultured Caldithrix sp.
CCTGATGAGTTTTTCGCTTTATGGACAAAATCTTTTAGTCAATCCTGACGCCGAAAGTGGAGATACGCATGGTTGGGTAGATCCGGATGATGCCTGGTCAGCTGAAAATGAGATAACACCGCATAGTGGACAATACTTTTTTTGGCCTGCCAGAAAGGATATACCGTATACAGAAATGTATCAGGACGTAAATGTAAGTAGTTACAGCGCGTCAATTGATGCCGGACAACTTTGGTTTAATCTGAGCGGCTGGCTGGCCAACTGGGATCAATATCCTCACGATCGTTCAACACTTGCTCTGGAGGCTTTAGATGGAACCGGGCAACAACTTTTGTATATTTCACGCGACCACCGCAGTCCTGTTTGGACTCAGTACCAGTTGGAAGGGCAGGTACCGGTTGGAACCCGAACGTTACGAGTTCATCTTATTGCTACGCGCTTTGTTGGGAGTGATAATGATGGCTATTTTGATGACCTTTCGTTGGTGGTGAACAATACTGCACCATCCGTTTATGTGACGGTTACTTCACTCAACGGGAAAAACACTGTTGCGGTAGATAGTTCTTTGCAACTAACAGCAGAAACCATTGGCGGTGTAGATGAAGGTTATGTCTGGTCTTCTTCTTTTGAAGCAGTGGCAACCGTAGACAGCAATGGGCTGGTTACGGCACATAAAGCAGGTAAATTTACTATTTCAGCAATGGGCAAAAATACAGGAAAGACTGGCACCATTGAATTGACTGCCTACAATCCCGTAGATATCATATTTGTTTCCCCTGAACCGGATGATCAATTATTGCGCAATAAACTTTATGAGATCAAGTGGGAAGTAAAGGGAAGTATTAGCTCCAGCTCACTTTGGTTCAGCGCGAATGGCGGTGTAGATTGGAACTGGGTGGCTGATATTGATTCGGTAGAATCCGGGCATTTCTGGTGGTTAACTCCGGACAGTAGCAAAACGTTAAACGATTGTTATCTTAAGCTGAGCTGGAATGATGGAGAATCAGTCAGTTCTAAATTTTCAATCGTAACTGAATTGACAGCCATAGAGAAGGAAAAGCCGGTGTCCCTGCCATCCGGATTAATTCTTTGGCCGGCCTATCCAAATCCCTTCAATCCGGTAACGACTATTCGTTACACCATTCCGGTTGGTTCTGCAAACCAACCGCTTAGTTTAATCGTCTTCGATGCCCTGGGGCGGAGAGTGAGCACATTGGTACAAAAAGTACAGGCCCCCGGGACTTATTCTGTGCAATTCCACGCTGAAGATCTGCCTAGTGGAAATTATTTTTATCAATTAAGAGTTGGAAACTCTGTTTTGACAAAGAGAATGACTTTACTTAAATAAGAGGAAGCTTTCTTTCGCTATTTTCAAAAAGGGCTCTTGCAGCCCTTTTTGTGTTTTTGTACAGATCAGGATTTTCTGAAACAAGGCCATTGATGGCTTGCTTACGCTTCCTTTATTAACAAGTTGAATATCCTCCAAAATTGGGGAAACAAAATCCTGTAATTCCTCCATTCATGTTGGACCCGAGTGAATGTCTCCTGTGTAAATTTCTGCTCAATTTCCCCCAGCTTCAGCTGGGGGAAAGAGAAAATCACCAAAAAATAATGGCTTCAGCCCCAAATCTAATACCAATAAAATTTCCGGCTAAAGCCGATTTTTTTGTGGGGCATCTC
>CAYNLJ010000518.1:0-1663 GCA_964398005.1 uncultured Caldithrix sp.
TCTTTATGAGTTGGCTTTTTTTTTGTTCCTCGCAGATGGCGCAGAATTTCGAAGATTAATTCTTTATGTTTTTTGTCGTGTCTGTCTGCCTGGCTGCCTTAGTTTTAATTGCCTGCATCTTAAAAAAATACTATTTTATCGCCCGACATTATCAAAGGTGAGTTTACTCTAAAGGCTATAACATGACAAGACAAAATAATAAGAATTCAAATCAATTAACTGCTGTCCTTCTGCTTACCTGCCCGGACCGTGTGGGATTAATTTCAAGAATTTCTCATTTTATCTTTGAACGCGGTGGCAATATCGTTGATCTTGACGAACATGTAAATCAGGAACAGCAGTTATTTTCCATTCGTGTTGCCTGGGATATGAAAAACTTTACAATAGAAGCAGAACAAGTAAAAGAGGCCTTTGCTCCTTTGGCCAAAGAATTTAGAGCCACCTGGGAACTCCGCTTTTTAGAACATAAATCCCGAGTAGCCATTTTTGTTTCTAAACGAGATCATTGTTTAAATGAAATAATGTGGCGTTACCAGTTAGGTGAATATAATATAGAAATATGTTGCATCATTAGTAATCATCCAGATTTAAAACCGATTGCGGATCAAAACCAAATACCTTTTCACGTTTTTCCCATTACTCCGATAAACAAGAAGGAACAGGAAGCAAAAGAACTGGCGCTTTTACAAGAATATCGTGTCGATACTATTGTGCTCGCCCGTTACATGCAGATACTTTCGCCGGAATTTGTCAGTCAATATCCAAATCGCATCATCAATATTCATCACTCATTCTTGCCGGCATTTGCCGGTTCCAATCCTTATCGGCAGGCTTTTGAAAGGGGTGTTAAAATCATTGGAGCCACCAGTCATTACGTTACTGAAGCCCTCGATGAAGGACCAATCATCGAACAAGATGTGATTCGTATTTCACACCGTGATACTCTAAAAGACTTGATACGCAAAGGTCGAGATTTGGAACGACTGGTATTAGCCAAAGCCTTACAATATCATTTTGAACACCGCATTCTGGTTCATGGACATAAAACCATCATTTTTAATTAATAGGAAACAATTCCATGCAATTCGATGATCAATATTTCATGCGCGAAGCTATTCGCGAAGGGAGGAAGGCTCTAGCCAGCGGTGATGTACCGGTTGGGGCCGTAGTTGTACTTAACAACCGCATCATTGGACGCGGGCACAACCAGGTCGAGCTTTTAAAAGATCCTACCGCTCATGCCGAGATGATTGCCATTACATCTGCCTGTGCCACCATTGGTGAAAAGTGGTTGCATGATGCCACGCTTTACGTCACCGTCGAACCCTGTTCCATGTGTGCTGGCGCTTCGGTACTGGCCAGACTAAAACGATTGGTTTACGGAGTGCAGGATATCAAAACCGGTGCTCACTCCAGTCTGTTTAACCTACTCAACGATCCAAGATTAAACCACCAGGTGGAAGTCACGCCCGGCGTTGCCCGTGATGAATGTGCTGCTTTGATGATGGAGTTTTTCCAGCAATTGAGACAAAAAAATCAGCAGAAAAATGATTAAATATCTTTTTGGCCTGAGTAAAATTCCATTTGAAGATGAATATTTTAATAGCCTTCTGTTCAGTCTGCGAGAACCCAAATCCTGGTTTATGGCCTTTAAGCCAGATAT
>CAYNLJ010000519.1:0-1661 GCA_964398005.1 uncultured Caldithrix sp.
GTTCATTTGTTTGTGCATCGCTAACAATACCGGCAATCTTACCGGTTGTTTGGGCTAATAGAAAAGAAGCAAAAAAATGCAAGGTAAAAAGTACCCTAAAAAAACGCTTTAAGATAGTTAATTGCATAGCTCCTCACAGCCTGTTTTGAGTTAACAATTAAGATAATTTCTTTTTAGCAAAAACATTCATCGAAAAAAAATATCATCTCAATCAAAAAACAGTATTTATGTTGATTGTCTGATAACCAATTCCGTTTGACAGCGGATTACTTTATCCTCAAGAGACAATTGCCCTTTAAGCTTGGCCAACAGCAATTCCATGGCTTTTCTGCCCAATTCGAATGGCTTTTCATCTACCGTGGTCAGAGCCGGCTCCAGCAAAGCGACAACTGAATTATTGGAAAAGCCCACTAAGGCGTAATCTTCCGGAATTTTAAGGCCATTCTTTTTAATTACCGTGAACGCCCCCACTGCCACCGGATCATTGATGGCTAAAATGGCTTCGGGTTGTTCTTTCAACTGCAGCAACTTCTCCATGCTACGCTGCCCGTCAATCTCGTGCATGCCTCCGTAAAGAATCCATTGTTCCGGACAGGACAACCCGGCTTCATGCAGTGCTTTCCGGAAGCCAGCCAGCCGTTCCTGGCAGGCAGGTAAAATTCTGGGACCTGCAAAATGAGCAATTCGCCGGTAGCCGCGTTCAATCAGATGTCTGGTAGCCTGGTAAGCACCATTAAAATCGTCACTCACTACTTTGATGGTTTCTACATCTTCGCAAACACGATTGAAAAAAATTACCGGAATGCCCACATCCAGAGCTTTTTTGAAATGAGCAGAATCTGTGGTGGATTGTGAACGTGAGACAATTAAGCCATCTACGCGGTTACTGATCATGGACATAACGTTGAATTGTTCACGTTCCATCTGCTCGTTGGATTGGCTGACCACCAGCGCATAGCCGGCCTGATAAGCTACCTCTTCCATACCACTAATGGCCAGGGCAAAATATTCGTGTTTGATTTCCGGGACAATGACGCCAATGGTTTTAGTACGCTGTTGTTTTAAACTTTGCGCAATGGAGTTTGGGAAATAGTTCATGCGCGAAGCCACTTCCTGCACTCGTTTCTTGGTTGCCTTGCTGATGGCCGGATGGTCGCTTAAGGCACGTGAAACGGTGGAGGGCGAAACATTAAGTTCGCGGGCGATGTCTTTAATGGTAACTTTGGACATTAAAAACAACTTTCAATTCAATCGTTTGCACAAATTTTACAGGTTTTTTAGTTTGTTGTCAAATAAAATTTACTACACTTTTGGATTACATCATTTACCTGCCTTTAAGTAATTTTTTTATTTCATGTAAAACCACTCTGATGTAAAAAAGGAAAAATTTTTTAACCGAATTGGAATTATCAGTACAAAACAGTGGCCCAATTTTTTCGTTTATTTGAGTAATATTCGAGGTCTGTGAATCACGACTGCGTAAATCAGCTTGCTTAGAAGGAATTTTTTTTGAACCTATGACCTTTTTTTCCGTAATTGAAAAAAACCCGTGAGAAAAACGATGCTAAATATAATTTTAAGAAACCTTTGAAAAATTATTTTTCAAAGTTAGAAACTCCCCCCCTGCTCCCCCCTCTCTTTGAAAAAGAGAGGGGGGCAAG
>CAYNLJ010000520.1:0-1656 GCA_964398005.1 uncultured Caldithrix sp.
ACGTAAACGGCAACTGGCTGAAGAGAACGCAAATTCCGGCAGACAAATCCAACTATGGCGCTTTCAGCGAACTGGAAGAGCGCAACGAAAAACACTTACATGAACTGGTTGAAGCATTGGCTACCAAAGATCACCCGGAAGGTAGTGATGAACAAAAAGTAGCTGATTTTTACCTTAGTTTTCTGGATAGTGTAAAAGCCGAACAATTAGGCCTTAAACCTCTGGAGCAGGAACTGGCCCAAATACAGGCCGCTCAATCAAGGCAGGAAATAATCGCTTTAATGGCTCATTTACGCAAAATTGGGGTACAGCTTCCTTTTTCGTTTTACGTCCGACCCGATCAAAAAAATGCCAAACGGCATCTGCTTTACATCAGTCAGTCCGGGTTGGGCTTGCCGGATCGGGATTACTATTTGCGTGATTCGGAAAAGTTTAAACAATTCAGGCAAAAGTACGCTGCTTACATTGAGCAGGTTTTTAAGCTGGCTAAAATTGAAAATAGTCAGGCCAAAGCGCAAAAGATTCTGCAAATGGAAAAAGAGATGGCCAACAGCCACTGGACACGTGTCCAAAATCGGCAGCGGGAAAAAACGTACAATAAATTCGCTTTAAATCAATTGAAAAAATTAGCGCCCCAATTTGACTGGCAAACTTTTTTCAAAGAATCCGAATTAGCGGCCTTTGATTCGCTGATTGTCAGTCAACCTGATTACGTGGAGGCTTTTGGCAGGTTGTTTGCCAAATATTCAGCGGAAGATTTTAAGGCATATTTGACATTTAAATTAATCAACAGTTTTGGCGATTACCTCAGTCAGGATTTTGTGCAGGCCAGGTTCAATTTTTATGGCAAAACGTTAACCGGAACACCGGTCTTGAGTCCGCGCTGGAAACGGGCTTTGAATACCATGAACCGTAACATCGGGCAGCTGTTAGGCAAGATGTACGTAGCAAAATATTTTCCTCCACAGGCCAAACAACGCATGAAAATCCTTGTACAGAATCTGTTAGAAGTTTACAGGGAAAGAATCGAAAAGTTGGATTGGATGGGCGAGGCCACCAAAAAACAGGCACTGGCTAAACTGGCTAAATTTAACACCAAGATTGGCTACCCGGATCGCTGGAAAGATTACTCAAAATTAGTTGTCAAAAAGGACGATCTGGTGGGCAATATTAAACGCGCCCGTTTGTTTGAGTATTATCGAAATATTCACAAATTAAACGAACCGGTTGATCGCAGTGAATGGTTCATGAATCCGCAAACGGTCAATGCCTATTACAGCGCTTCGATGAATGAAATCGTCTTCCCGGCCGGTATTTTGCAACCACCCTTTTTTAATTTAGAAGCCGATGACGCTGTCAATTACGGGGCCATTGGCGCCGTCATCGGGCATGAGATTACCCATGGTTTTGATGATCAGGGCAGCAAATCGGATGGCGACGGCAATTTGCGCAACTGGTGGACGGAAGAAGATCGTAAGAATTTTGAACAGCGGGCCAATCGTCTGGTTAAGCAATACAGTTCCTATGTAGTGATTGACACTATGCATTTGAACGGCAAACTTACTTTAGGTGAAAATATTGCGGATTTAGGTGGTGTGACCATTGCCTATCATGCCTACAAAAAATCCCTGGGTGGGAAACCAGCACCCCAACTGG
>CAYNLJ010000521.1:0-1247 GCA_964398005.1 uncultured Caldithrix sp.
CAACATCCAAAATTTGAATTAAAGTACTTTTTTCAGCTTTTGTGCAAAAAATTCGTTTTCTTCCGGTAAACCAATGGAAACGCGAATGCAGTTTGGCAAGCCAAACGATTTTAACGGTCGAACAATAACACCTTCTTTCAATAATTTGTTAAACAAATCGTTGACCCGTTTCTCAGAATCCAGGACAATGGTTACAAAGTTAGTGTACGATTTTAAGTATTGAATCCCCAGCTCTTCAAACAAATCGTACAAATATTGCTTGCCGATGCGGTTGATGTGTAAGGTTTGTTCTAAAAAGTCTACATCTTCCATGGCTGCAACTGCCGCCACTTGAGCCAGAGTACTGGGTTCAAAGGTAAGTTTGATCTTCATTAAATTTGAAATGAAATTTTCATGAGCAAAACCATAGCCAATACGTACACCTGCCAGGCCAAAAGCCTTGGAAAAGGTGCGCAGTGTAATCACATTATCCAACCGGTACTGCATGGAGTTGGGGTAAGTAGGTTCGTCATGGGCAAATTCAAAATAAGCTTCATCCAGAATGACCAGCACATTGGACGGCACCTGTTTAATAAACTTTAAAAATTCACTCACCGTAAAAATAGTGCCGGTTGGGTTGTTCGGATTGGCCAGATAAATGATTTTTGTCTTCTCATTGATGTGCTCAAGCATGGCTTCCAGATCGATGCGGTAATTTTTTAAAGGAGTACGAATCAGTTTAATGCCACGGGACTGCGCCTGCACATCAAAGGTCACGAATGAGCCATGTGAAGTAATGGCTTCTTCGTCGTCCAGCAAAAAAGTGCGCATGATGGTAGCAATGATCCCTTCGGAACCATTACCGGTAAAGACATTTTCGATTTTTACGTCGTACCGTTCGGCCAGCGCTTTACGCAGTTCGTAAGCATCCGGGCTGGGGTAACGGTTGATGGTGTCCAGTGCATTTTGCATGGCTTTTAAAGCTAAGGGTGAAACACCAATGGGATTTTCATTGGAAGCCAATTTTACAATTTTGTTTAAACCTAATTCACGTTTTAACTCTTCAATGGATTTGCCAGGCTGATAGGGCTTTAAGTCCTGAATATGTTTCGGTACTAATGGCATCGTTTTTTCCTTTCCGTGTTCAGTTCCTTGCGACAAAGTTAACAAATTTTCCTTCACAAAAAAACAAATCAACAATCACTTAAAGCAATTTCAAAAAACGCTAATCCTTTAAACTCCCGATTTCCCGTTCCACTGCTTCCAAA
>CAYNLJ010000521.1:1257-1653 GCA_964398005.1 uncultured Caldithrix sp.
AATTTTCCTTCACAAAAAAACAAATCAACAACAGCAGACAGCAAGTTCAAAAATACTAATCCTTTAAACTACCGATTTCCTGTTCCACCGCTTCCAAAATTTCTCCGGTTTTGACCAGTGCCTTCATTTTGGTGTGATCCGGGTAAAGAGGACGGTCTTCATCCAGGTAAGGCACATATTTACGAATCACCTTTTTAGCGATTTGTACGCCTTTACCAAAGGTGTGCTCCCGAAAATCGAGTGCCTGTGCCGCCGCCATGAATTCAATACCAAGCACTCCATAGGCATTATCTAAAATTTGCCCGTTTTTAATAGCCGTGTTCATGCCCATGGAGACAAAGTCTTCCTGGTCGGCGGCCGCTGGGATGGATTGAATGGAAGCGGGCATGGAAAGAA
>CAYNLJ010000522.1:0-1649 GCA_964398005.1 uncultured Caldithrix sp.
CCGGAAGAGGTGCAGAAGCAATTAAAAACCCTGTACCCCAACGCCGAAGAAGTGCAATGGGATAAGGAAGACGCTAACTATGAAGCCAACTTCGAAGTAAACGATGTGGAAATGTCGGTCATCTTTGATGCCAACGGAAATGTGCTGGAAATCGAAACGGAAATCGAAAAAGAGGATTTGCCCCCTGCCGTGCAGAATGCCCTGGCCAAAGACTTTGCCGGATATGATATCGAAGAAGCGGCCAAAATTGAAAAGAACGGTAAACTCACCTACGAAGCGCAGGTAGAAAAAGGCGAGGTAAAACTAGACGCTATCTACAGCCCTGATGGAAAATTAATTAAGAAAATCGAAAAACAGGAAAAGGGCGAAGAATCAGAAAAGGCAGAGCAATCCGAAAAGGAAGAAAAAGAAAAAAACGAGCATGAAAAATCCGAAACAGAAGAAAGCTGGCAACAATCGTTTAATGTTGATAAGAGCGCATTAAAAAATGTTGGTGAAAATCCTTTTTTTATTCTCAAACCAGGTTACCAGCTTACCCTGAACGGAACAGAAGATGGCAAGCAAGTGGATTTGATGATCACCGTTTTAAATGAAACAAAATTGGTGGATGGTGTGGAAACGCGCATTGTGGAAGAACGGGAAAGCCACAACGGCGCTTTGGTGGAAGTTTCCCGCAACTACTACGCCATCGACCCGGCTACCAAAGACGTGTACTATTTTGGCGAAGCGGTGGATATTTACAAAGATGGTAAAGTAGTCGGGCATGAAGGCGCCTGGCAATCGGGTGTAAACGGCGCCCATTTCGGTTTGATGATGCCGGGCAAACCGCAGCTGGAACAAAAATACTACCAGGAAGTGGCGCCGGGAATCGCCATGGATCGCGCCGAAGTGGAATCGTTAAGCGAAACGCTGGACACCCCTGCCGGACATTTTACTAATTGTCTGAAAATTGAAGAAACCACTCCGCTGGAACCCGGCGTAAAAGAATACAAAGTCTATGCTCCGGGTGTAGGATTGATTTTGGATGGTTCATTGAAACTAACAAAAAAAAGTAACTGAGTAACAGAGTAACGAGTGACAGAGTGAAAAAGTACTTGCCACTTGCCAGAGGTGTTTTCCACTTAACCATTCAAGCAATGGATTATTCAACTAATTTGGCCACCGGAAAACACCGAAATTCAACGATTTTTTTCAAAAAGACTTTTACAGTTAATACTGTAAGGACAAGGCATGCTTGCCCTTACCTTGAAAATATTTATTTTTCTGTAGAAAAGTATTTAAAGCCGAAGGCTTGATATGATTGTAGCTTCAATATACAAGCAAAATAGAAAATCCGGAGGATTGTAATTTTAAACACATTAACAAAAATTTCACTTCTCCGAAGTGAATCCATTTTGTTGTGAAAATAATGCTATAATCATTCCATCCCACCGGGATTGGATTGATAATTTGTTGTGAGAAGTTAAATGACTTTGTAAAATGACATATTTAAAAACCAAGGTCTCAAGCAACTATGATTTTTCGTTAAAAAATTGGGATAAAATTTTTAACACGCTAAAGTACACTATTTTTCAAAGGAAGTACGCTGATGAAGGAATTCATCTTTCTTTTGCTAATGACATTCATCACCAGTGTCATTGCTCAAAATA
>CAYNLJ010000523.1:0-1647 GCA_964398005.1 uncultured Caldithrix sp.
GAAATCCGTGTGTTTGACGCCATCGAAGTAACTCAGGTGGCCGTAGCCAACCAAAAACTGTACGTCAATCGCAAAGATGGTTTTATTGGTTATGGTTTGAAAAAAGACGAATTCGTTTCAGAATGTTCCGATATTGACGACATCATTGTCTTTCGTAAAGACGGCAAGTTCATAGTCACCAAAGCGGCCGAAAAAACGTTCGTTGGTAAAGACATCATTCATGTGGCCGTCTGGAAGAAAGGCGACACGCGTACGACCTACAACATGATTTATTATGATGCCGGTTCGGGACGGAGCTACGCCAAACGTTTTAATGTTACTGCTATTACGCGCGATCGGGAATATGATCTGACACGTGGGGCACAGGGTTCCAAAGTTCTCTATTTTTCAGCCAATCCCAATGCTGAGTCGGAGATTGTGACCGTTCATTTAAGCCCCAACTGTAAAGCACGCAAAAAAGTGTTTGATTTCGATTTTGGTCAGATTGACATCAAAGGACGGGGAGCTCAGGGTAATATTGTAACAAAATGGCCGGTACGTCGCGTGGTACAAAAAGAGGTGGGCGAATCCACCATCGGTGGCATGGATATTTACTATGACCCGATTATCGGCCGGCTGAATACCGAAGAACGCGGCAAGCTGTTGGGCAATTTTGACAACGGCGATCTTATTCTGGTCATTACCAGTGACGGCAACTACATGTTGACCAATTTCGAACTGACCAATCGCTACGATCCGGAAAAGGTAATCGTCATTGAGAAGTTCAATCCTGAAACGGTGGTCAGTGCGGTTTACTACGACGCCGAGCAAGACAATTTCTTTGTGAAACGATTTAAAATTGAAACCCAAACCACAGACAAACCTTTTACTTTTATTAGTGAAAGTAAAGGTTCCAAACTCATCGTGGCCACAACGGAGCCAGAACCTGAACTGGAAATTGAATATTTAAAGGGACGTCCTAAAAAGGAATTCAGCGAAAAAGTAAAATTCAGTGATTTAATTGGTGTTAAAGGCTGGAAAGCCCGGGGCAATCGTCTCAGCCGCTTTCAGGTAACCTACGTGGGTCTGGCTGAAAACGGGGAAGCCAATGATGAAGAGGCGATTCCACCAGAAATTTCCGGTAAAGCTGAACAGTTGGATCTATTTGACGGGAAAAAGTAATAAGTACACTTCTTTTGCAGAAGAAATTTAGAGTCAGAGTCAAAATTTGTTGTATTAAAACGCCGGCTGAGGCCAGGTTGGCTATTGAGGCGGGAGCCGATGCTCTGGGATTTGTTTCGGAAATGCCCAGCGGCCCTGGTGTAATTAGCCTGCAACAGATGAAATCGATGCTTCCTTTAATTCCGCCTCCCATCTCTGTTTTCCTGTTAACCAGTAAGCAAACGGCTGAAGAGATCATTCAACAGCACCAGGAAGTACCCACCGATACGCTGCAATTAGTTAACGATCTGCCTGAAAGTGAATATTTAAAACTGAGAAAGGCGCTAAACGGAATCCGGCTGGTACAGGTGATTCATATTATCGGGCCGGAAAGTGTTGAAAAAGCATTGAAATTGGAACCACTTGTCGATGCACTGCTACTTGATTCAGGAAATCCGACCGGCGAAATACCAACCCTGGGAGGGACCGGAAAAACACACAACTGGC
>CAYNLJ010000524.1:0-1644 GCA_964398005.1 uncultured Caldithrix sp.
TTTCCGCACCCCCTGGCGTCGTTAAAAAAGCGATTACAATTTCTTTGGCCATATTGCTTCCAATGATTTTAGCCCCCAAAGTCAGCACATTGGCGTAATTGTGTTCGCGGGCGCTTTTCGCTTCCACCACATTATTGCATTTGGCGGCTAAAATGCCCGGTACCCGGTTGGCAGCCATGGCAGACCCAATGCCAACACTGTCAATCATAATCCCACGATCGGCCTTTCCGGATGCTACCTGTTCGGCAACTTTAAAGGCGTAGTCAGGGTAATCACAGGCCTCAGGGCTGTGGGTTCCCAGATCAAGGACTTCATATTTCTTGGCAAGCAGAAAATTTTTAAGTTCCTCTTTCAGATAATAGCCGCCGTGGTCAGCAGCAATGGCTATTCGCAATGCATCAGGTTCTTTCTGTGAATCACTTAGATCCCGGGCAGAATCCGTTCGGGCAGCATCAACAAATTCTACTTTTAACTCTTTTGCCCGATCCCTGGCCAAAGGAGTAACAATGGCAGCGGGTGGTAGAACTACCTTTTTGTTACTTTTGGCAGCCTGTTCAACATCTCTTACCGTAATAATTTTGGACATGTCATTGTACCTTATTTAATCATTTTTTTTATTCGATCAATTCGTTGCTCAAGCGGAGGATGTGTGGAAAAGTAGTAAAAGAATTTCTCTTCCGTTTTCAAAGCTTTAAATCTTTGCAGCAAAGCCACTGCTCCAGCAGGATCAAATCCCGCACTGTAAATTAAACGGGCACCATATTCATCAGCCTGAAATTCGTTAGACTGAGAGTAGTGACTATTGACTATTTTTTTCAAAATATCTTGTCCCAGACTTTTCAGGGCATGTCCCCCCTTTAAAAAGTGATTTATGGCTTCCAGGGAGTAAGAGGCCATCATCCTTTTGAAAGGATGTTTAGAAATGATGTGCACCATTTCATGCGCCAAAACAAAGGCCATTTCATCAGCCTCGTTTTGTAATTGATGCACCAGTGCAGAAGTGACAAAAATAAAACCTCCTGGCAAAGCAAAAGCGTTTAAATCATTGGCATTCAAAATTTTTACAAAAAAAACACGTTCCTTATTTTTGACACGGCTTGTAAGACGTTTAAGAATAGAATCCAGGAACAATTGATGGAAGGGAGAATCAATGATGCTATTCTGTTGTTCAATTTCTCGCGCCAGTAAACTGCCCAATCGGTATTCGGCATTTAGTGCATCCTGCTTGGAACCTAAAGCCGAATGGTATAGGTATTTTCCTTTTACAAGGGACTTGCCAACCTTTTGACCCAATTTATAAAATAAGTCCGCCATAATTTCCTCATTTTTTATAATATTAGAATTTCCTGTGATACAAATCAAGTGCAATAATTTTTCATTAAACTAATTTCGGGATTGTTCGATAAGTGACCGATCAATTATTTGGTTTAATCAATAGAAACATTTAGGTAAAAACATGCCGGAAAAGATTTTTATCATCGATGATAATAAAATGAATATAAATTTTTTACAGTCCATTCTGATCAAAGAGAATTATGTGGTCGAATCCACTGTTGACAGTTCTAACGCCTTTAAACGCGTGCTGCAGACAAAGCCCGATTTGGTTTTATTGGATCTTATGATGCCCCAGGTGGATGGCTTTGA
>CAYNLJ010000525.1:0-598 GCA_964398005.1 uncultured Caldithrix sp.
CTCTATCTCTATGATAACCAATGGCAATTATTAGCCTATCACGAATTCCCGAGTGAATTTAATATTTTGGATGTTTATTTTGTGGCAATGCCAAATAATTCTAAAAACATTGTTTGTACAGATGCACATGAATTTTTTATCTTTCAATTATCTTCCAATAATTTGTATGGTAAAATCCCATTTTTGTTTATAGGTCTTTTAATTGGCAGTTTTTTTCTTTTAATTTCTGGTTATTGGACCTTGGAAAAAATAAGGCAGTATGTGTTTGCATTTTTCTTTTTACTCAGGGAATCGGACAATGCCATTATTTTACTTGATTACAAAGGACGTGTCATTTCTGCAAACAAAAAAGTAAACCGCTTTTTAAATTTGGAAGTACCTGTTCGCAAAGGTGTCTCTTTTGAGCATAGCTTTAAACAGCGAGCGGAACTTGTAACAATGATCCAGGGCGCCATAAAGCAAGCCAGACAAATTAATGAATCATTCTCTTACCAGGACGCTTCATCAGCATTTATCGGTACTGTTACCATTACCCCTGTTTTCAGTCTTTTTAGATTTGTTTTTGCCTACCTGATAGAAATAAAAGACAGTACAGAAC
>CAYNLJ010000525.1:608-1628 GCA_964398005.1 uncultured Caldithrix sp.
TACCAGGAACTGGAAGAGGCCTATTCCGAACTAAAGCGTATTCGCAATATCAGCAAGAATTTTCTGAAAATCAGCGATTTGGAACATTTAAAAATCGAAGCAATTTCGATTCAAAAATTACTGGAAAATGCATTGACTCCGTTTCAGATTTACAGCAATGGCCAATTACAAATCGAAACAACCTTCCAGCCAGGTTTGCCCGAAACCGTCTATTGGGACGAGCGGCAAATCGAACTGTTGTTACATATCCTTGTGGAGAACAGTATTGATGCTCTGGAAGGGAAGGGGCGCATTCAAATCGAATTGCGTACCTCGCCTGAGGTTAAAAATGTTGAACAACCCTGGATTGAAATCCGAATTTCGGATAACGGACCGGGTATTCCCCGCCAATATCAGGACAAAATCTTTGAACCCCATTTCAGCACAAAAGAAGATGGCAGCGGCCTGGGGTTGGCTTTTGCTCAAAGTATTGTGCAGCAGCACGGTGGAGAGATTCAATTCTTTTCCGGAGAAAATCTTGGAACAGTTTTTGTAGTAAAATTACCAACCGTTGTCAAAAACAAATTATCGGAGTAGCCCGATGTACCATATCTTAGCCATTGATGATGATCTGCAGTTTTTAAACAATCTGTCTTCAATTCTGCAATATCAGAAATACCGTTGCCGAACCGTAAACAACCCCTTTAAAGCCATGGAGCTGCTGCAAAAGGAGGACTTTGACAGTGTGCTGCTGGATGTTCAGATGCCGGGTATTGATGGATTGTCTTTGCTGGAACAGATCAAAAAGCAGTTTCCGGCCTTACCGGTAATCATGGTTTCCGGTAAAAGCACCCTGGCCGTGGCGGTTAAGGCGATTAAGCAGGGAGCCTTTGATTTTATCGAAAAAGGTGGCGATTTGGACCGTTTGCTGATTACCTTAAAAAATGCCATAAGTCAGCACAGCTGGTTGCAGGAACGCAACATGCTGGTCAATGAACTGTTGGAAAATTACCAGATGGTCGGGCAAAGCCAGGCCATGCA
>CAYNLJ010000526.1:0-384 GCA_964398005.1 uncultured Caldithrix sp.
AACAGATTAATCAATATTTGAAAGAATTGATTGAGGGGCGCAAAAAATTTACCGAAGAAATCGCTTCCGAAGGTTTAAAACCGGAGATCATCCGGGCAGCAGAGCGCGCTTTCCGCATTGAACAAAAATGGGAACCTACCAGAGTAAGTGTGCCTGCTTCATTTAAAGAAAAGGTTTCAGTTCAGGAAGAAATCAGTACCAGCGTTAGCAGCATGCGCCCCCGCCGTCCGGGCATTTGGCGCTGGAGGTAGGTTTTTAGCCTATGATGAGACGATTGGGTGATGAAACAACATTTTGTACCTTAAAATTTCACAAAAGAAAATTCACATTCAAACTCACTGAAGTTAGGGTAGAGTTACTTATTGAAATAAGAGGATGGAATTC
>CAYNLJ010000526.1:394-1612 GCA_964398005.1 uncultured Caldithrix sp.
GAATTCTTCACATGCAGACATTAAGCATGACCAAAAATAAAAGCGTGATTTTTTAAACCTTTCAAGCATTTAAATTTAACATCCAGAAAAATTACATTCCGGTACTCATGGCAACTGGGAATTAAGTTGAACTATGTCATCTCAGTAAATTATTTTTTTATTGTGCGAATAATCTTTTGTTGTAATTCTTTGAAATCAGCTTTTGTCTCCACATTAAACCAGTGAATTCGCTGATCAGCGCGAAACCAGGTGAACTGCCGTTTGGCGTATCGGCGTGTGTTACGTTTGATCTGTTCAACCATTTCTTCAAAGGTCAATTGGTTCTTTAGATAGGCAATGACTTCTTTGTAGCCCACCGTGTTTAGCGCGTTTAAGTCCGGGCTGTAGCCTTTGTCCAGTAACATTTTTACCTCGTCAATCAGTCCCAGTTTCAGCATTTCATCCACGCGCTGGTTAATGCGCTGGTACAGCTTCTGGCGTTCCATGGTTAAGCCCCAGAAGACAGGTTTAAAAACGGCCGGCTCAGGTTTTTGCTGGTGAAAATAGGAAAATGGTTTCCCGGTAACAAGAAAGACTTCAAGGCTACGTAAAATACGTTGCCGGTCATTGGGACTGATTTTGGCCGCATATTCCGGATCAACGGATTGAAGCTCCTGGTAAAGTTTTGGCAAACCTTCGCTTTTAAGCTGTTCTTCAAGTTGTTGGCGAATGGCTTCGTCTTTGGCATCCAATTCAAAAATGCCGTCCACCAGCGCTTTGATGTAAAAACCGGAACCACCCACTACCATGGGTATTGTCCCCCTCTTAAAAACCTGCTCGATGGTGGAACGCGCCTCCTTGCCAAACATGCCTGCACTGTAATAGGCATCCGGATCGCAGATGTCAATAAAGTGGTGTGTTACCTGTTGGCGAAATTCTGCCTCTGGTTTGGCTGTACCAATATCCATATAGCGGTAAATCTGGCGGGAATCAGCGGAAATGATCTCCAGATCAATTTTTTCGGCAACCAGTCTGGAGAGAAACGTTTTACCGATGCCGGTTGGTCCTACAATAAAGTGCACTTCAGGTTGCATGTTAAAGTATTTCCTTCCGGAAAACACCAAAGGTTTTCATTGCTGTTCGATTCATTCGTTTGAGAATTCAGGATTTTCGAAGTTCGGGTTTTGATTACTTTCTGTGTCTTCTTTGCGCCCTCTACGGGTAATCAAAAAATTAGGG
>CAYNLJ010000527.1:0-1603 GCA_964398005.1 uncultured Caldithrix sp.
TAAATCACAAAGAAACGCCGGGGCTTGGGGACAACATGAAGAAGGAGGATTTTAAGAAACAGTTCCGGGGTCGTTCACTGGAAAATACCAAATGGGCGGTTAAAAAAGACGGTGGTGATATTGATGCACTTACAGCCGCTACCATCACTTCGCGTGCCTTTACAGCCGGCGTGAAACGTGCTTTGTCGGTATTTAAGGTTTTGAATGAGGAAGCAAAACAATGAACATCAAAGAAAAAGCCATTAAATCATTTTTTGTAGAGAACCCGGTAACCGGGCTTTTACTTGGCCTTTGTCCCACACTGGCTACCACCACTTCAGCCGAAAATGGCATCGGCATGGGGCTGGCCACTACCTTCGTCTTGCTCAGTTCCAATGTGGTGGTTTCCCTGCTGCGTAATGTGATTCCAAATCGTGTTCGCATTCCGGCCTACATTGTGGTCATTGCCACCTTTGTAACCATTGTCGATATGAGCATGCAGGCTACTTTTTACCAGTTGCACAAAACGTTGGGTCTGTTTATTCCTTTGATTGTGGTCAACTGCATCATCTTAGGCCGAGCCGAAGCGTTCGCTTCTAAAAATACGGTTTGGCATTCTTTTTTGGATGGTTTGTTCATGGGCCTGGGGTTTACCTTTGCACTATTCATTTTAGGCAGTGTGCGTGAAATTTTAGGCTCCGGGGCCTGGCTGGGCATCCGTCTGATTCCTGACAGCTGGAACACTATTCTGGTTTTTGTGTTAGCGCCTGGCGCCTTTCTGTCATTAGGATTTATTCTGATTGGCATGGAACGTTTGTCCCGCTTGTTTGAAAGGGGGAAATGATGGCGGAATTAGCATTGATTATTGTTAGCGCGGTATTCGTAAATAATGTTATTTTTTCAAGATTTTTAGGCCTTTGTCCCTATTTTGGCGTTTCCAAAAAACTGGACACCGCCGTGGGTATGTCCATGGCTGTTATTTTTGTTTTAACGCTTGCCGGAACCATTACCTACATAGTGCAAACCTATGTTCTGGAACCATTGAACATTGGCTACCTGCAAACCATCGCTTTCATTTTGGTGATTGCTTCTTTGGTGCAGTTAGTGGAAATTGTAATGAAGAAAGTGGCACCGGCGCTTTACCGGGCTCTGGGTATTTTTCTACCATTGATTACCACCAACTGTGCTATTTTGGGGATTTCCATTCTGGCGGTGCAAAGTAAATTTAACTTGCTGGAAACGGTTATTTTTTCGTTTGGTTCGGCCTTAGGCTTTGGATTGGCTTTGGTCATCTTTGCCAGTGTGCGCGAGGCGCTGGAAACGAGGGAAATCCCCAAAGTTTTTCAGGGCGCGCCCATTGCCATGATTGCGGCCGGCATTCTGGCCATGGCCTTTATGGGTTTTTCCGGTATGGTAAAATAGCTCTTGGTGCTCCTCCTAAGATACATGACCAGGCCCATCTGTCTCTGGCAGGTGGGCTTTTTTAATGGTTAGAAAGCCATTCAACATTCAAAATTTCTCAAATCCCGGAGGGATGGAAGGATTATAGCATAAAGAATACCAAAAATTGATTAACCTCAGAGAGGTGAAATTTTCCTTTAATTTTAGTCTTAATAATTCCAAT
>CAYNLJ010000528.1:0-1598 GCA_964398005.1 uncultured Caldithrix sp.
GCCTGGGGCGACACCACCGATCAGGGAACCAATGGAGCTGTTTTTGTAATTGATCCACAGGATCTGACAGTAAAAGATTCAACCACCATTGAAGGGCATCCATCGGAAATTACCTATGCCGGTGATGATGTGGCTTATTTTCTGCTGAATGGAAGTGTGGTCAAATTTTCTACCAGGGAAAACAAAATAGTGAATCCTGCCTTTATTAGCGGCTATTTTTACAGTGTGGAGGCCGATCCCATTGCCCGGTTGCTTTTTGTGCTGGATGCCAAAGACTATCAAAGCGCCGGCCAGTTGCTGGTTTACGATTTTGATGGTAACTTGCAAAAATCATTTAATGTGGGAATTATTCCGGGAGCGGTGACTTTTGTTTACGAGTAAGAATGGGTTGCTGATTTTTCTGCTGATTATTTTGAGTCTGGCGGGTTGTTCGGAACAATCCGCCGGCTCTCACAAAAAGCAGATTAAACGGGTAATCAGTCTTTCACCACATATTACTGAAATATTGTACGCGCTGGGGCAGCAGGACAAACTGGTTGCCGTTTCCGACTTTTGCGCCTACCCGCCGGAAGTACAGCAAAAAGAACGAATTGGTGGCTTACTGAATCCCAATCTGGAAAAAATTTTACTGCTGCACCCGGACGCATTACTTGGCACTCCGGCTCATGCTTCATTAAAGGCAAAATTCAAAACACAACAAATACCGGTGATTCTTTTACCCAATGATCAACTGAAGGACGTCTTTTTTACCATTGATTCCATTGGCAGTTTGTTAAATTGCCAGGCACAGGCTAAAAAGTTGGTGCAAAGCATTAAGGACAGTTTGAACTACTATCGTCGGCTGGCGCAGCAAGAGGTCCGTTTTTCACCCAAAGCTGCCCTGATCATTGGGCGGGATGTGGGGTCGGTGCGCCACTTAACGGTGGCCGGACCGCACACCTTTCTGGATTCGCTCTGGACTTTGATGGGCGGGCAAAACATTTTTGCTGATCTGGGTGTCAGGTATTCCCAGGTAGGGCAGGAAAGTTTTTTAATACGCAAGCCTGAGGTGATCATTGAGTTTAAGTTTAAAGAATCCTGGTCTGCACAAAGGGACAGTCTGAATCGGCTGGAGTGGCAGCCGCTGGCTGAAATACCGGCGGTAAAGCAGGGCCACATTTTTGTACTGACCGGTGACTACACCTTAATTCCCGGTCCACGCATTTATCGCCTGGCCAGGGATTATCTGGAGATTTTAAAAAAAGTATCGGAAGAATAAAAATGAGAATGTGATGAATTGGTAGTTGGTTAATTAGTTGATTAGTTGAATGGCCTGTCCGGCTGGCCAGACGGGTTGAATAGGAAAGGAAAAAACACCTTTAAGTGCACATTCTCTATTACTTTGTCACTCATTACTCTGTTACATTATTACTCTATTATTTAATCAGTGCAAATCTGTGTCAATCAGTGGCTAAAAACAATGGAACACGGATAACACAGACTTCACGGATTAGCACGGAAAATTAAGCCAATAAAAAAAAGCTAAAATAATTAAAAAATCCGTGGTTATCCGTGTTCATCCGTCAAGTCCGTGTTCTAAAAAAAATCAATCCGTGTCC
>CAYNLJ010000529.1:0-1596 GCA_964398005.1 uncultured Caldithrix sp.
GCCTGTTTTGCAGTGCCTGCCACGGAGAGCCACACGCCATCGTACCCAGCGGCAACGATCGGGACAATGTACAAAATATCGAATTGCAGGGTTATGCCGGTACCTTGAACAAGTGTGAAGTTTGTCATGGCGTGGTACCCAATGCACCAGGCCCACATGGTATTTTACCTTCCGCGGTTAAAGCGGTTACGGCTCAGGTGCCTGAATCCAATGCCTTATTACAAAATTATCCGAATCCTTTTAACCCGTCAACTACCATTGACTTTAAAGTTAAAGAAGCAGGTAAGGCGCAACTCGAGGTTTACAATCAATTGGGAGAAAGAGTGGCCTTACTATTCAATGAACATGTGAATCCCGGTCATTATTCAGTTAAATTTAATGCACAGTTCTTGCCATCAGGGATTTACTTTTACCGCTTATCGATTAATCATTTTAATCAGACAAAAAAGATGTTTTTAATTCGTTAATCCCTTTTTTCTTCATCAGCCCACCTGCCCTCTCAGCCCAGCAAAAGCGGAGCGTCCTGCTCCGCTTTTGTTTTCTAATACCAAATAAACGTCTGTTAAACAATTGCTCAATGGTTACAGATTACATTTGGCGTACAATCAATTGAAAAACAGAACGTTTTGTTTTAATGGATGTTTCAGATCGGCAGAATCAAGTAGTTCATCAAACTAAAAGTTAAAAACTTTGGGGCAAAACGTGTCTTATCTCTGTAAAAAGAAACAATCCAAATCTGTCGGTCCTGACAAATGGGATGCCTGATCAAATCCCTGTTAACCAGGAAAATAATTTTTCTGTGTCTTCTGCAAGAAGCAATATTACCGCAAATTCATTCTTCAATTTTTCCGGCTTTGCGAATCAAAAATTTATTCATTAAAAAGCTGCCCAGTAACGTCAAGATGGGGAACATGATTAAATTTCGGATTAAGATGGCAGCTCCCGCAAATCCCTGATATTCAGGTTTTTGCAATTCGTTGTACAGGTCTTCCCACAATGGCGGAAGTTCTTCCATGCTTTCCAGCGCCTGGGTAAGCCACTGTACCTGCCAGTTGCCGTACATCTGAAAAACAATGTACTGTAAAACAAAAGCCAGAATGGCACCGATTAAGCCGGCTGAAATGCCGATGTGCACAATTTCGGGCGTACTGAAAAAGTCCCGGTCTTCCAGTTTTTTACTTAACAACCAGACAGGAATAATTCCACCGGAAATGATGCCCAGGCAACAAAAACAATTAACCAGATTAAAAAGCGGAATGCTGTCGGTAACGGCGGCAGTTAATGCGCCCAAAAAGATGGCAAAATAGGTGTCCTGTTTGCTCATTGTTTTCCTTTCTTCATAAGCCGTTCAGGTAAAGAAGTGAGTAAAAATAGGATCAATAAAACTCCGGAAGCCAGCCCGCTGATACTGCGGAGTAGCTTAAAATTAGAATAGAGCCCGATGGTTTCAGTACCAATTTCCAGCATCAGAAAAATCAAAAATGAAACAAAAATAAATTCTGGTACGCGCACCTGCTTCTTAATAAAGACAATAATGAATCCCAAAAGCATGCCTAAATAAATAAACGTACAGCGCACACAAAGAGCCATAGGAAG
>CAYNLJ010000530.1:0-1588 GCA_964398005.1 uncultured Caldithrix sp.
CGAAGGCTCAAAATAGTTAAGAGTTCAGAGTTGAAGAGTATAAGAGTACTGCATAACATTGCTGTTTTGGTGTACCTCGGCTTTGTGGATGCTTTGTGCCAAAGGCTAATTTAAATAACCGGTTAGAATTAAGAATCAGAGATAATTTCGTAGATCGACTCTCCAGAGTCGATTTTCTGCGGAGCAGAAATAAGTAAATATGGCCTTTCGGCCAGGCGACTCTGGAGAGTCGCACTATGATTTTTTTTGGAGTGCATCGACTGTGTCGATGCTTTTAGTCGAAGGCTCAATACTAAAAAGTTCAATTGATCATTCTCCGAATAATTTTGTGTGAATCCCAATTTAAAAGAGGCTATTTTTAATTCGAAGTGTTGAATATCTGAAAGCAGGAGTTAGTAGTTAAAAAATTTCATCAAAGTTCACTGTCATTTTTTGCTAAAATTTAATGCTTCAGATGAACTTGCCCGCCATCAAGTCGGAGAATAACCGGGCATTTTTGCAGAAAACGCCTAAAGATCTCTGTATTAAAAAGTGGCTGGTATTGGAAAGCTTTACCATCAAAAACATAAAATTTCTGTTCTTTTAATAATTTTTTCAAAATCTCAAGTCCCAAAAACATTCGCTGGTCAAATTCATGCCGGGCTTGAATCAATTCCTGCAAATCAACCTGCTTAGCCTCGAGAGGAATCTCTTTTAAAAAGTTGACCATGCGGGCAATGATAAACATGGTAAAAATGGCCTGCCGTTTGGCTTCATCATTCGTAGCGCCAAGGCTTGTTAAACGGCCATAAACCCAGGCAGGAAATTTTCTCAGTTGCACCTGCTTTTCCACAGGCATTTTGGGCGTAACGTAAAAAGGCGACACGCCAATAGTGACCGGCAAACCTGCCAGATAAGCCAATCCTTCCACCATGGAGTCCAACGATTCGCCCGGCAGCCCCAAAATCAAATAAGAAACCACCTGCATGCCTAACTGATGGGCACGCTTCACTATTTTCTCAAAACGAGCTAAATCAAATGGCCGTTTTAATTCTTTTAATAAAGAAGAATTGGTGCTTACCAGACTCAAATTTAAATCCGTGAATCCCGCCTGTTGCATGAGTTCCAGCATCCTTTCATCGAGACGAAAGTAAGAAAGCCCGTTCATAGCCATTAAGCGCAAATGTTGTCCTGAAAATTGGTTTTTGATGGCATGGCAAAGTTCAGAGAAACGTTTCGCATCGAAATTCAGATTGTCATCTTCAAAATCAATGATTTCACAGCCTTGCGCCAGGCGTAAGGTAATCTCATCAATGATATTTGCCACACTGCGCATGCGAAAGGAATGGCCAAAGGTCTGATGCACCGAACAAAAAGCGCAATGGTAAGGGCAACTACGCGAACTGATTAAAAAACTTAAACGACGTTTCCCAAGTTGGTAATTCTCTGCAGGTAAATCGGAAAAATCCGGAAATGGGATTTCATCAATGGCAAAGTTTTCTTCGATTTCATTAAATACCGGACGGCCATTTTGATTTTTGAAGACAAGATTAGGCACTTTGTAAAAATCTTTGGCCGTCAACCATTGGCGGACAAACTCCACCATGGG
>CAYNLJ010000531.1:0-1586 GCA_964398005.1 uncultured Caldithrix sp.
GTGGTTAAGGCCGGAGTACCAATCCGGATTCCACTGGTGACGAACGGGCTACGAGTGTCAAAAGGTACCATATTTTTGTTCACCGTAATTCCAGCAGCGTGTAAAGCGTTTTCAGCCGCTTTACCTGTTATGTTTTTAGCGGTCAAATCGACCAGAAAAACATGGTTATCTGTGCCGCCGGAAACAATATCATAGCCACGGGCAATTAATTCGTTAGCCAATGTTTGAGCGTTTTTCACAATTTGTTTGGCATATTCTTTAAATTCCGGCTTCAATGCTTCACCAAAGGCGACGGCTTTAGCGGCAATGATGTGCATCAACGGGCCACCCTGAATACCAGGCATCACATTACTGTCGATGATTTCGGACATCATTTTTACCCGCCCTGATTTTGGCGCAACGATGCCCATTTTGTTTTCAGAGTCTTTGCCCATTAAAATCATGCCACCACGCGGACCACGAAGCGTTTTGTGTGTTGTGGTGGTTACAACATCGCAATAGGGAATCGGACTGGGATGAATGCCAGCCGCAATCAGTCCCGCCGGATGGGCCACATCAGCAAACAAGATGGCGCCCACTTCATCGGCAATTTCACGGAATTTGTCAAATTCATAAAAACGGGAATATGCACTCGCGCCAACCACAATCATTTTCGGCTTGTGCTCTCGGGCCTTAGCAGCCACTTCGTCCATATCAATCCGGCCGGTTTCTTTGTTAACCCCATAAGCTACAAAGTTAAACAATTTACCTGAAAAATTAACCGGCGAACCATGAGTTAAATGGCCACCATGTGCCAGGTTCATACCCAAAACGGTATCTCCCGGTTTTAAATAAGTAAAATAAACTGCCATGTTGGCCTGCGAGCCGGAATGCGGCTGAACATTTGCGTACTCACAGTTAAATAATTTTTTTGCCCGGTCGCGTGCCAAATCTTCAGCAATATCAACAAATTCACAACCACCATAATAGCGATGCCCCGGATAACCTTCTGCGTACTTGTTGGTCATCACCGAACCGGCTGCCTCTAATACCGCCTTTGACACAAAGTTTTCGGAAGCAATCAACTCCAGCGTATTATTTTGCCGGTCCATTTCTTTTAAAATGGCATCAAATATTTCAGGATCTTGTTTTTTTAAATTTTCCAACATGATTTTT
The DNA here is from genome assembly GCA_964398005.1 of uncultured Caldithrix sp. Taxonomy (GTDB): domain Bacteria; phylum Calditrichota; class Calditrichia; order Calditrichales; family Calditrichaceae; genus Caldithrix. The sequence continues at coordinate 1,156 of CAYNLJ010000531.1, forward strand.
CCCCTGAATTATAGTCCCGTCAATTGAGTAATTAACTTCAAACGTTTCTCGTGTCTTCCGCCTTCAAACGATGTATTTAGCCATACATCCACAATTTTTTTTGCCTGATCTTCAGACAGGATTCTGCCGCCCATGCACAACACATTGGCATTGTTATGTTGCCGTGAAAGCTTTGCTGTTTGTTCATCATGTACCAGAGCCGCTCTGATTCCCTTAATTTTATTTGCCGTAATGCTCATCCCAATTCCCGTTCCACAGATCAGTATGCCCAGGTCTGCTTCACCATTGGCAACAGCCTGGCCTACCTTGTAGGCAAATTCAGGATAATCACAGGATTCGATTTTAAATGTTCCAACGTCTTTAAAATCAATATCTTTTGATTTCAAATATTCTTTAATTTGTTCTTTTAAAACATAGCCGGCATGGTCGGC
>CAYNLJ010000532.1:0-1580 GCA_964398005.1 uncultured Caldithrix sp.
TCAAATTCAGCTTCGATAAGCAGGTTGATGTCAGCCATAGATCAGAACAGCTTCCTGTTTAATGAGTTGCGTAATTTTGTCATTAATACTTAAATCAACCAAATCTACCGGTTTGGAAAGATTTAAATAAAGCTCCGATCCATATTTGAAAAATAATTTGGGTTCAATTCCTTCTACGGCAAGATCAATATCATGGGCCAAAGAGGCATCCTTTTTGGCTGAGCCAAACAAAAACACTTTTTTTACACCATATTTTTTAGAAATTTTTTTTATAATTTCTAAATCAGATTTAGAAATCATAATTTTCCTCTTTTTTACTATCATATTAAAAATAATTTTAAAGATCAATTCTTTATGTTTTACAAATGTGTGTACAAAAAGATTCGACAAATAATGTTACAAAAACAATAACTACGAAAAATATTTTGCACACTTTTGCATATCCAAAAGTTAGTCATTTCCCTCAAAAAAGAAAACAAAACTCCTGTTTTGTGCAATCAACTACAAAACAGGAGTTTAAAGATGCCATTCGAAAACATTTATTTATTAATCAACTCTTCGGCAATTTTGGATGACTTTTCCAGAATCTCCTTGTGCATGCTGTTGCCATGGGCATCCATGGTTACGACCAGTGGAAAGTCCTCAACCTCGATCACCCAAAAGGCTTCCGGCGTGCCGAATTCTTCTAACTTGAACACGTCAATCACCCGTTTAACGCAATTGGCGATCAACGTTCCGGCGCCGCCCACGGCGTGGAAATAAACCGCGCCGTACTTTTTAAGTCCCTCGGCCGTTTTGGGCCCCATGCCGCCTTTACCGATTACACCGCGCACATTGTACTCGCCGATGACGATGGACTGGTACGGCTCTTCGCGTGCCGAAGTAGTCGGCCCTGCAGAAACAAACTGCCAGTTGCCGTTTTCATCCTTGCGAACCACTGGGCCACAATGGTAGATAACCGATTCTTTTAGGTAAGGTCGAATGAAATCGGGTTTTTCTTCAACCATCAATTTATGTGCCTGGTCGCGGGCCGTTACAATAACGCCCGACAGCAACACGGTGTCGCCAATTTTCAACTTACGGATTTCTTCTTCCGAAATCGGGGTTTTTAATTTAATCGTCATAGCGCACCTCGCCGTTTTTAATGATCATGGTTTTACGCCGGAAAGCCCAACAATTGTAGGAAATCGACACGTAGTAGGTGGCCGGATGGCGGGCCTGCTTTCCGACAAAGACATCCAGTACCGTGGTTTTGCCGCCAAAGCCCATGGGGCCAATATCCAGTTTATTAAGATCTTCCAGTAATTGCTCCTCAAATTTTGCTAATTCAGGGTCGGGATTGCGTTCGCCCATTTTGCGGAAAAACTGTTCCTTTGAGAGAGCGTAAGAAGTGTCGCGTCCCCCGCCCAATCCAATCCCAATGGTACCAGGAGCGCAGCCCAAACCCTGAGCATTTTTCACAGCATCAATGACCACTTTGCGCACACCTTTTAAATCGCGCCCTGCATTCAACGGCGGATGGGGTAATTTGTACTGAGAGCCTACATTTTCACTGCCGCCGCCTTTTAACAACAGACGTA
>CAYNLJ010000533.1:0-1575 GCA_964398005.1 uncultured Caldithrix sp.
AGCTTGCGTAAAAGGCTCATCCACATTAGCATGGCCTGTTCAGCAACCGCCCGATTACAATACAGCGGTAAATAGCCTAATTGCCCTTTAAACGAAGTAGCTTCCTGGTAATCAAGCAAATGATTGTAGCCGGTGCTGCGCGATAAAATCGCTTTTAACTGAGCAGCCCATTCCTGTGGAATGTGAGACTGGGTCCGTGTACTGATTACCGGCGCAGGCGGGATTGAATGTCCGGTTTCCTGGATGGTTTCCTGTGCAAAGCCGGCCTTAAGATGAGAAGGCAGAAATTTTTCTAATAAGAATCGTTCTTCATCAAAGGCTTCATAAAAAAAGACATCATACATTGCCCCTACAAGCTCCCTTGTTTTTAGAGTTAGTTTAACAAAGGAAGCATTTCGGAGCAATAAAAATCATCTAAAAATTTTCGGCTAACATTATTTTGATTTTCAAAACCAGGACAGAGATTTTTTTACAGATCTTTAATCACTTCCAGATATTCCTTGTAGGGAATGGCCGGTAAACTTTCTGCTTTTACCGCACCCTTAGACATGGTAATCATGGCAACTTTAACAGCTGTTTTTTCATCGGGTGCTTCATAAATATCCATGAAATCGTATTGGCCTAACAACGCGTAATGATCAATCCAATGCACTTCTGGACATTTTTCTTTAACAGTTTCAAACCACTCACGACCAACCTGCTGACGAGTTTTGGCGTCTTTCATGGCCATGGGCGAGAGTTTAGTTAAAAGTATAAACCTCGGCATACTCCCTCCTTACATTTTCATTGAAATATCAAGGATATTGGGTTTGGCCAGGCGTTCAAAATCCTTAAAAGGCAATTTGATCAATTCTCTGTGGCTGCCGGCATTAAAGGCAATTTCGTCATTTTCAGCTAATTCTTTGCAGGCATAAACCGGTAGTCCGTACAAATTGCCGAACGGTGGCATGGCTCCGATCTCACTCTCCGGGAACAGGTACTTAAATTCTTCTTCTGTTGCCAATTCTACTTCTTTGGCATTCATTGCAGCTTTGCACTTATCCAGATCCAGATGGTAGGTGGCCGGTAGGACAAACATGGCCATCTGACCATCCACCTTGGCCATCACGGTTTTGGCCAATTTTTTGCCAGGGATATGCGCCGAGGCTGCAATTTCCTGAGCGGTGTACGCCGGTGAATGTACAATTAGTACATAGCGTACCCCCTGCTCATCCAAAAATTTTCTCAATTTTTGCAATGGCATGACCTCACCTCCTTAAAAATGTCCACATTTTTTTTATGATGCAAAGTTCCATTTTGTTTCTAGTCCAAAGGAATGCCGACCGGAAACAGATAAACAGGTATCTCATCATCGGAAAGCATTAAAATTTGGCGGACCCCATCATCGTGAAAGGCTCCTACGGCAACTGTACCCAAATTTAAAGCGGTCGCCATAAGGTAGATATTTTGTCCAATGTGCCCGCCCTCCAAAAAAATGTATGAAATCGCACGATTTCCGTAGGTTTGCTGTACCTGAGCCAGTTTGGCTGATAGTGCAATACAAATCGGCGCCTGAATTATGCATTCCTGTGCCGT
>CAYNLJ010000534.1:0-1569 GCA_964398005.1 uncultured Caldithrix sp.
ATTAGCGGGGAGACGGCGCCATTGCTGTTCACGGCTTTGAACAGTCCATATTGGCCGACCAATTTTGCCGATTCCACAGCAAACTTGACGGTGACGATTTTCAATTACGCCATGTCGCCTTACGAAGACTGGCAGCAAGCGGCCTGGGGTGCTTCGTTCTTAATTACCTTTGCTGTTTTAATAACAACGTTAATGGTCAGATATTTAGTGAGAGATAAACATGGAAAATGAAATGGTTTTAGAGGAAACGAAAACAACCAGCACCATGGTGCGGGGTAAAATTTCTGTTCGTAATTTAAATTTTTACTACGGTGAACATCAGGCTCTGTTTAACAACAATCTTGAGATAGAACCGCAAAAAGTCACAGCGATTATTGGGCCATCGGGTTGTGGGAAATCGACCCATCTACGCGTGTACAACCGGATTTACGAACTGTACCGTGACCAACGTGCAGAAGGGGAAGTCCTGTTGGACGGGGAGAATATTCTGTCTGAAAAAACCGATTTAATCAAATTGCGCAAACGAGTGGGCATGATTTTTCAAAAGCCTACACCGTTTCCGATGTCTGTTTTTGACAACGTGGCCTATGGTTTGCGGTTGCATTACAAGCTGAACAAAAGTGAATTAACCGGTCGGGTGGAAGAAGCCCTTAAAAGGGCTGCTCTGTGGGATGAAGTAAGCGACAAATTGTACAAGCCGGGCACGGCACTTTCAGGCGGCCAACAGCAGCGTCTTTGCATTGCACGAGCCATTGCCGTGGAACCGGAAATTCTGTTGATGGACGAACCGACTTCGGCCATTGACCCCATTGCCACAGCTAAAATCGAAGAATTGGTTGAATCATTGAAAGACCGGTACACCATTGTGGTTGTGACGCACAACATGCAACAGGCGGCACGTATTTCGGACTACACGGCCTTTTTTTACAAAGGGTACATTGTTGAATATGGGGAAACCAACCAAATATTTACCAATCCAAAGAAGAAGGAAACAGAGAATTACATTACAGGTCGCTTTGGATAAAATGTTGAGTTTTGAGTGTTGAATTTTGAATGAGAAAGTGAATAGATTTTCCTGTTTTTAAGAAGTCGAAGACGACATTACGTTTAAATTTCAAACATGTAAACATTTGAGGAATGCATGAGGCTTCCCTGATTATGGGATCAATTTGACAACGAGATTTGAAAATCCGAAGGGATGAAACTTTTAATTTAATAAATTGATTGAATGATTATCCCACCGATGTGAGGTTTAGTACTTAAAAGGTGGGGCATCAGTTTGATACTAAATAAATTACTATGAGACTGAAAATAAAGTTATTAAGGCGATAAGAGACAATATTAGGAGATTGCCACAATGAGTGTGCATTTGCAAAAAGATATTGAAAAGCTGAAAAAAAAGATTCTGACTTTGAGTGCAGTTGTAGAGGAAGCTCTTTTTGATGCGGTAACTGCAGTTAAAAAAAGAGATGACGAATTGGCTCAAAAGGTCATTGACAATGACCGTCAAATAGATGAAATGGAAGTAGAGGTTGAAAGCGATTGTTTGAAAATTTTAGCCCTTCATCA
>CAYNLJ010000535.1:0-1557 GCA_964398005.1 uncultured Caldithrix sp.
GCCGGATCCTCTTTTGATCGGGAAGCATTGCTCTTTTAATTGAAGAGACGCATTGCACAATGGTGCCGTGTGTTTCGGGCCTGGTTTTAAAATTTCCGGCAGGTCCTTCATATTAGCTACCCACAGCGGAAAGCTGACACTGGTCAGGGGAAATCCTAAAATTGTCCACATTAATGTGTGATCCGGATGTTCACCTGGCTTTACGCCTTTCACAAGGACAACGGAAACAGAACTGTGTCGTGGAATAAAATCGCGAAAAATGACAAATTCAGCGTTATCCTTTGTCAAATCTTGTCCGGTGAGGCCATGTTGCAAACAACGGCTGACTTTCTGTAGAATAAAGGAATCGGTCAATTTGTTTTGAGCCAGGGCCTCGTTGAACAATTTTTCCGCCATCTGGTAGCGAATGTAACCCATCCCCTCATTAAGCCGACCCGTGAAGGAAAAATTGGTGTGAATCAGGTAACCGTTGGGCGCAATACGCGGATCATTGGCATCTAATTTTGTGTAGTCAAAGTTCGATGTTTCATAATAAGCTGCACCGCCTTCAGCATCAATAACCCCAAAATTAGATTCAACGCCCAGAGGTTTGGGTAAGGTATCCAGCAGCTTTTCGAAGTCGGATAATGTGGCACAGACACGCAGGGCCAGTTTCATTAATTCACCTTCCCGATCCTTTAGAGTTGTAGTATCTTGTTCAGCTTTCAGATTGTAGGAGGCGGAATTCATGATGGCAAAGCCCCGTTCATTGACACCGGCCCAAATTTCCAGCCCCAGTGTGTCTACCGCATTAACCAGCCCCATGTAAGAGAATGGTTGCTCGTCGAAATAGCGGATTACGTTTTGTTTAAAACCGGAATCGCGATGCTTCCAGAGGATGGGCCGGCCATCCGGTGTTGCCCTGCCGGAAACAATGGCGGTGGTGCAAGGAAAGAGAGAAGCTGGCAGAAAAACAAATGCCAAAACTGCAATTAAGAATGATGATTTCATGTCATACCCCAAATTTATTCAAAGTTTAAGACAGTCGTCATTATCTTAAAAATTTGGATCTTGGAGTTAAAATTTTTGCCCAAAATTAGGTTTTTCATTTAATCAAAATTAATTTGCCATGATATTCAAAAGCATCGGTCTGTTCTAATACCCGCAAACGGTAAAAATAAAGCCCGCTGCTTAAGACCTGTTGTTCCTGATTGGTTGCCTGCCAGTTGATTTGTTGCCACCCTGCAGAATAATAGTAACTCTTTCTATAAACCAACTGGCCAAGCGCATTAAAAATACTTAATTCGACCTGGCCAGGTTTACCGAGTTCAAATTCAAAATGCGTTTGCTGGTTAAAGGGATTCGGATATTGCCCCAGAAATCGAAAACCGGTTGGTAAAGCGGTTGCAGGCTGTTCCAGGGAAAGTGGTCCGCTAAAATAGTTTAGAATGATGGCCGCCAGGTTGTTACGAACGGACTCCGGATGAATGGTTTCAAATGGAACCGTCGAATAGATAAGCCGACTTTCATTGTGGCTGCTGCCAAAGGTACCCTGGTAGTAAATACAGGCGCCACCAT
>CAYNLJ010000536.1:0-1552 GCA_964398005.1 uncultured Caldithrix sp.
GTACTTTACGATGAACCAACCACAGGACTTGATCCCATTATGGCCGCCAATATTGATTACCTGATCAATGATCTGAACGAAAAATTGGGTGTTACTTCTATTGTAGTTACTCACGATATGCAAAGTGTCAGCCGAATTGCCGATCGGGTAGTTATGTTGCATATGGGAAAAATTATTTTTAACGGGGATTTAGACCATTTGTACCATTCAAACAATCCGGTCGTCGATCAGTTTGTCCATGCCAAAATGGAAGGCCCCATCAAACCCAAACCAATAAAATATTGATGCAGTAATCGGCCGCTGAACCACGTCGAATACTCAAAGCTCAAAAGTAATTAAAAGACCCTGTTGTTTACAGAGGAAGTACACCAAACAACAATTAAAACTTTTTCAAGGACAGCTTTACCACCAAACCATCCATACTACTGACAACAATTTCATTTTCCGAAACAGGTAAAACAGTGGGGAGAAAACCGTTTCCAACCTTATGCTGCCAGATTAATTTGCCGTTTTTAGCATTAAAACTGACAACCAGGCCATTTTTTGTTCCAAAGTACCCGATCCCATTTTTAATTTGAATCATGGAATTGGCAAAATCGTAGCCGTATTTCAAATTTTTTACCCAGGCATAAATCGGCTTTTCTTTGTTTGGTTTAATAGCTATTACCGTATCCTGCATAGTCTTTGCAAAAATGAATCGTCCATTGCTACCAATAGTTTCTCTTACTTTAAATCGATGGTCTCTCCAGGAGGTTTGGCCATTATTTAAATTAACATTGTTCAAATAACGGTCAGGTGTGGCAAAAAAGATCTGATTACCAATAGCTACCGGCCAGCAGGCTGCCGGTGAAAAAAGGAGGTTTTTCGTGGGGCCGGACCATTTCCATTTCAATTGTCCGTTCTGCCTTTTCAAAGCGTACAGAAAGCCATCCCAGGCACCAAAAACAATGTTGCCTTTGACCAGCAACGGTTTGCTTTCAACATAGCCAGCAATACCTTCAAAGTTCCAGATAGGTTTGCCGGAAGACAAATGGAGGGCGTAAAAATGCCCGTCATTACCCGCAACAAATACGGTATCGTCATGGACAACAGGAATGGAGTAAAGCGGGGCCTGTGTTTTAAATTTCCAATGTTCAGAACCATCGGTTATGTTTACGCAGTGCACATTGCTATCGGCGCAGGTAAAAACTAATTGGTTTTTTGCAATGGAGATTTGCGAAAACAAGGCGCCGCTTAAATTTTTTTGCCAGATTTGTTGACCGTCCTTCAAGTCAAGGCAGTGTAATTTGCCGGCATGATCTCCAATGTAGACAAAACGTCCATCGGAATTGGGGGCAGCGGTGATCAGCGAGGCCAAATCGACACGCCAATCCTCTTTAATCTGAGGATATTGCTGATTGATTGAAAAATCGGGCTTGATTAGCAATAAATCCTCGATGTAATATTTTTTACCAAAATCAATGTTTGCCCATGCTTTAAGCTTCGAAATCCCGACTATTTTCTGGAAAAAAGTAACCATGCGGCCATTAAATTGGATGATATTGTAAGCTGG
>CAYNLJ010000537.1:0-1551 GCA_964398005.1 uncultured Caldithrix sp.
CGCAATAATCTGTTACGTATTAATGGGGCCGGAGCTCCCCGTTCCCTGCCCATTCAACTGATTCGGGAAATCGGCTTTAGTATGAACGAAGAACCCTTTGCCCGTAATTACGGAGAAGACTATCACATGGTACTTCAGGTCAGCGAACGCCATCGCATTGGTCGGGTTTGGGATGCCATTTACGAAGTGGTACGTCATTCGGGTGGAACCGATCACAGCATTGACCAGATAACCATTGATCGAAATGATGAAGCTAAGGATTACATGCGTGCCGAAGCTATTAAACGTCGTCAAAAACTGAACAACTCGCAAAAATAGCCCGAATATTTTTTGATTTTTATAGTGGCACCCTTATCTTAGAAAAAAATGCGACTTTTGGAAATGACGCTTAAGGCGAGATGATTTGGGAAAGGATGTACCCTTGCAACAGAAGGATTTTATTTTAATCGGAATTGATGGAGGAGCAACCAAAGTTAGTGCCTGGCAGATCATACACGATCCAGAAACAGAAGAATTTTCTTTAGGTAGCATTCATGCGACAAAGTCCTACTCGGAAATTCCTGGCTTTTTAGCAGACTTTAAACCTGTCCCCGTCACACAACAATTGGAAGAACGGGATTCAGGACAACTCAATTTAAGCCTGCAGGAAAAACAGCAGGGGGCGGTTTATGTAGAAGCCTGTTCTAGGGCCATTGAGGAAATTGTAGAACAAGCTGAACATCGAAATATTCTTTTTGGCCTGGGCATGCCCGGCTTAAAAACAGCTGATCTGCGCGGCATTGAAGTGGTAGCCAATGGGCCAAGAATTCCAGAATATGCCAATATGCTTGAAAAACGTCTGCAACTAAGTAACATAGAGGTGATTCAATCTTTGGCCCGCATTGGCAGCGATGCCGATTATTGTGGTATTGGAGAAAATTATTCTAACGAAGGTCAATTCAAAAATGTGCAAAATGCTTACTATTTGGGTGGCGGCACCGGCGTTGCGGATGCATTAAAGCTTAATGGCCAATTAGTGCCTTTTGATCAAATCAAAAACTGGATGGCCAAAACCTGGGAAATGAAAAACGCAGACGGGCAGCCCATGGAACTTTTTGCCGCCGTTGGGGGCATGCAAAAGCTGTTTGCTGAAATTTCCGGAAAGGACATTTCCGATTTAAACCGCGATGGTATTTACCCCTTACAAATTGCGGAAATGGCAGCAAAAAATGAAAGTAATGCTTTAGAAACTTTCAAGTTAATTGTTAGAAATTTAGCGGACTTAATTTATGAACGCATTGTAACCATTTACGCCGGTTGGCAAAACCTGTTCGGATTTGTCAACCCTAATCGAGCGGATTTGCAAAGTACGCATCCCTACCAGGGAACGCTGTTGGATCGAATTATTTTGGGCCAGCGCCTGGGTGAACTCATTCAATCCCCGGCAGGCCAAAAAATATTAAAAGAACCTTTAATGCAAAGCCTGACTCAGTTAATCAGTCAATCCCCTTTTCTTGACGCCAAAGCAAAGGATCACTACAAAAGACTTGAAGAAATAATTACGGTTTCTAA
>CAYNLJ010000538.1:0-1549 GCA_964398005.1 uncultured Caldithrix sp.
TAGATTGGCAAGGCAATCACAAAATCTTTAAATTACAAAATGACAACCGAGTTAGTTTGCAGGTGGAGTTGAATCCGAAAAGTGTTAGCTGGTGGCTCATTAAGTAATTGTGGCAAATGAAAAGTAGAGATCGCTTCTTACAAGATATCATCGCATTTTGTTCGGTTTTATTGTTATTGCTGAGTACCTGTGTGTTTGCTGATACCATTTCCGGTCAGGTGGTGGATGAACAAAATAATCCCATTGCCAACGTTTACATCAGGCTGGAACCAGGCGGTCAGACGGCAGTAACAGACCATCAGGGAAGATTTTCTCTTAAAAACGTCAGAAATGGGCAATATCGCATTATTTTTGAACACATTGCTTACCAGACAAAAATTTTACCGTCTGTTACCTTACCCGATGATTCCCTGTCCTTAGCACTGATTGTGCTGAATTCACAAATCCTAAATCAAAATCCGGTTGTTGTTACCGCCAGTCGTATTCCCGATCAGGCGCAATTATTACCATCCAAAACCGAGGTCATGACTCGTGAAAAAATAATTGCCAGTATGGCCAATACCAGCGCCGAAATATTGCAAAATAAAAGCGGTCTTTTCATTCAAAAAACAACGCACGGGGGCGGTTCGGCCATCATTCGCGGCCTGGAATCCAGTCGCATTCTGTTGCTGGTCGACGGTGTACGCCTGAATAACAGCCTCTACCGTACCGGGCACCACCAATATTTAACGACTGTTGATCCATTCAATCTGGAAACCGTTGAAGTTGTTTACGGCCCGGCTTCGGTGCAATATGGCAGCGATGCACTGGGCGGCGTCATTAATTTACTGACACCGGATTTGAGTAGGTTGCAGAAGGGCAGTCACGCGGGACTCCTGACCCGATATGCCACCGCCGATCAATCGAAAATTTTTCATGGCTTTACCAGCTGGCGCGGACAAAAACTGGCCTTAAATGTTTCTTACAGCTATAAGGATTTCGGCCATTTGCGCTATGGTAAAAACCTAAAATATTCGAAACTGAAAAATACGCCGTCAGGTACCGTTCAAAAACCAACAGCTTATTCGGCCCGTGATTACGGCATTAAATGGCTTTGGCAACCAATCAACACTACCAAATTAGTCTTTACCTGGCAGCAAGCGGCTCAAAGTCAGGTGCCGCGTTTTGACAAATACGCTTACAATTATTACCGTCTGTGGAATTACGACCCGCAACAACGTTCCCTGTTTTACACAAAGGTGGAACAGCAAACCCATCAGCCCCTGTTTGAAAACTTAAAACTCACGCTTTCCTGGCAAAAACAGTTGGAAGGCCGTAAAATTCAAAAAGATGAATTGACCGATCTGACGGTTGAACGGGATGCTGTTCTCAGCAACGGTATTACTTTTCAGGCCAATGCTTATTGGCGATCCCATATCTGGACATACGGTTTTGATTTTTATCATGACAAAATATCTAGCCAACGCAAAAATGTGGACTGGAAAACAGAAACAGAAGTCCAGGAAGCATTTTCACGTTACCCGGACGGCGCAACCTATGATGCTTATGG
>CAYNLJ010000539.1:0-1531 GCA_964398005.1 uncultured Caldithrix sp.
TGCCAGATAATTCTCTCTTTGTCCTTGATTTAGCAAAAAAACGTTATTAAATTCACGATATAACACCTGGAATCATCTTGATAGGGATGTCCTCCTTTTATAACGAAAAAAAATGCCATGCGGCATTTATCACATAAAAGAAAGGAGGTAAATATGTCTATCAGGTATTCACTTGTGCAGCGCGCCAATCCGCGAGATCCTCAGGCTGCAAAAAAATTTTATGCCGTCAATCAGAACACCGGAGAAGTGGATCTGCGCGAACTGTCCCGCATCATTGCCGAAATTTCCACGGTCAGCGAAATTGATACCATGGCCGTCATCGAAGCCTTCATCAAAAAGGTGCCGGAATTAGTGGCCGATGGTAAAATTGTGCGGTTGGGTGATTTCGGTTCTTTTTACATTACCCTGCAAAGCGAAGGTGCCGAAACCGCAGATGCCTTTTCCCCGGCGCTGATTAAAAAAGTCTTTTTGCGCTTCCGTCTGGGTAAGATGATTCGTAATATCCTGAAATCCGTTTCCTACGAGAAAGCCTGATCTTATTATGTTCAACTGATGCGGATCAGTTTGTAAACTCATGCTAATCAGTTTGCAAACTGGTTATAACGAGTTGTGCAACTCTTCCTGATGAGTTTTACAACTCGTCAGGAAGAGTTTTATTGGTTTTGCAGAATTTGAGCCAGCACATGAACCAATTCTTTTGCCGCCAACTGACTACCCAATTCGTTCAAATGCCCGCCATCAGTGGTATATTGAGGCGCCAGAGCATAATAGGTCTGACCATCCACTTCAAAATGAACGCGTTGCCCATCCGGTAAGGTGGATTCCACACGGGCCAGGTCAAAGATGGGTTCATCCCGGAAGGTTTCTCTTAAAAGTTGATTAAACTGGTTCCTTTAAATGTTTTCTGCCATACCACCCAACGGTTTACCCAACAATTTTTTTATAGTGGCTTTCCATCCGCTTTGAATCACCCGCAAGGGAGCGGTCACATGAACTACTCTTAAATTTGGATGTTGCTTTTTTACCGTTTCGATAGTTTTTTTATAATAGTCGAAAATGGCCTGAACATCACTGTCTTCCCGAATATCCACATAACAGAATTTAAAAAGGCCGATCTGCAAACTGTCGGCAAAAGGACGGTGTAATACATCTATGAATGCATCGCATTTGCTTTTAGGGTCTTCATTTCGGCCCACCGCATTATGGGCAAAATAGTATTCCGGTAACTGTGTATCCCGATAAACTTCAATAATGTTTACCGGACTGCCCGCCTGTTCATTCAGTTGTTGAAGGCCATGCATAATATTATAGCCCACCGACTGATGCCCAAAATAAATCCGGGCCTTAGCCACAACCTGAAGATCATTTTTCACTGTCTGATCCATAACCTTTATTTCTCCTTCATATTTTTGACCTGATTGACAACCGATGGTAAAAAATAAGATACCGAAAACTAAGAAGCCCAGCACAAATTTCCATGTTTTACTCTTATTGATAAAATGCATTTCTTTTGCTTCATCCACTTTTGTTT
>CAYNLJ010000540.1:0-1529 GCA_964398005.1 uncultured Caldithrix sp.
ACCCACGGCGAAATGACCTATGGTGCCGGTGTGGTTGCCGCTGAAAAATTTGGCGCCAGAGAACTGGTCGATCCGCGTCCTTACACCGTTGGTACCATTACCCAGACCTTTGAAAAATACCAGGAAATCGGTACCTTACTACCGGCCATGGGTTATGGCGAAAAGCAGATTCGTGACTTAGAAGAAACCATTAACAAAACCGATTGCGATCTGGTAATCATCGGAACGCCGATTGATTTGCGTAAGCTGGTTAAACTGAACAAACCAGCCGTTCGTGTAACCTACGAATTGCAGGAAATCGGCAAGCCGGATCTGTACGATGTTTTGAAAAAATTCATGTAAACTTTTTGCAATCCGTCAGGGCATGATTTTTCTTTTTGAAGAATCATGCCCTTTTAATTTTTAAGTGAAAGAGGAAGGATCAATGAAGAAAAAACCTATTGTGGTCGCGCTTGGTGGTAATGCCATTACGCGTGAATTTGAAGAAGGCAATATTCCTCAGCAATTTGAAAACACCCGCCGCAGTCTGACCCATGTAATCGATTTGTTGAAAGAAGGTTACAACATGGTCATTACACATGGCAACGGGCCACAGGTTGGTAATGCTTTGATCCGTGTGGAAGAAAGTCGTCATCTCGTTCCTCCTTTACCGCTGGGCATTATTGTAGCCGATCTGGAAGGGGGCATGGGCTACATGATTGAACAATGCCTGCAAAACAAAATGCACGACATGGGCGTGAAACGCCAGGTAGCGACTCTGGTTACCCAGGTATTGGTGGATAAGGATGATCCGTCCATTCAAAATCCAACCAAATTTGTCGGCCCGTTCTTTAAAAAAGAACAGGTGCCGGAACTGGTCGAAAAACGCGGCTGGATCATGAAAGAAGACAAAGGTCGCGGCTACCGTCGTGTGGTGCCTTCTCCCAAACCAATTGGCATTGTAGAAAAAGAAATTATTAAACATCTGGTTGATATGGGCGTGGTAGTCATTGCTGCCGGCGGTGGTGGAATTCCGGTTTACATCGATCACAGCAAACATCCCGGCTGGCTGGAAGGTTTGGACGGTGTGATTGACAAGGACCTGGCTTCTGCCGTGTTGGGCAATGAAATCGGCGCTGAAAAACTGCTGATTATTACCGGTGTGGAAAAAGTGGCCTTAAATTTTGGCACACCAGATCAGGTCGATCTGGATGAGTTGACTATTGCCGATGCCAAAAAATATCTGGCCGAAGGGCAGTTTCCAAAAGGTTCAATGGGACCTAAAATTGAAGCGGCTATTAATTTTATTGAAGGCGGCGGTCAGGAGGTCATCATTACCTCTATCGAACAAACCGGCCAGGCCATAAAAGGGAAAGCCGGAACACGCATTCATGCTTAAAAAAACAGGGACATTCTTTCATCATGCTTGAAAGAATGTCCCCGTTTAAATTTGCTTATTCTAATAAAAATATTCTGTTAATTCATAACAAGCCTCTTCCAACTAAAAAGGATAAACAAATAGTTTGATTTTAATCTGGCTCGAAATAATT
>CAYNLJ010000541.1:0-1520 GCA_964398005.1 uncultured Caldithrix sp.
GCCCATGGGCACCCCCGCAGACGCAACCGGCCAACCCCTACCGCTACAACGGCAAGGAACTGAACACCGACCTGGGCCTGGACTGGTACGACTACGGCGCGGTGGTATGATCCGGTGGTGGGACGGCTTACGGGGGTGGATCCTATTGCGGAAAAATTTGGTTGGGTGTCTGTCTATAATTATGCGGAGAATACGCCGGTAAATGCGATAGATTTACATGGCTTACAAGCTTTTTTCGTTCATGGGCTTCGGTCAAGTTCAGCAGATTGGGCGAGTGAAGATTTTCAGCGAACTGCTAAATCATTGTTGGAAAAATCTACGAGTGTTACACCTGATTTTGGATTTGATTGGAGTGATAAAGCAACATTAATAAATGTTACTCAGCAGCGCACTGCCGCTGCATATGATTTAGTGAATTACATACTGGATAATAATAATAGTGATGAAGATGTTACCATTATCGGGGTAAGTCATGGTGGCAATGTTGCTATTCAGGCCGCAAAAATTCTTGGAAATTTTGGGTTCAAGGTAAATTTGATTACTTTAAATACGCCACAAGAGACTGATGTTCCATGGCTGCTGGGAGATAATTTTGTCTTTACAAATACATGGGAAAATCCCTTAATTAATAATGATGGGATTAATGACTTTATTCAGATTACTACTAAAGGCGACTTTATTGCAAGAGTGGCCTCCACTGAGCTATTTGAGTACGATAAAGCCGAAATGGCGAAACGAGGGTGGGAATCTTTCGAAATTCCTAGCAAATATCCCTGGTACATGTTTTTATCCGTACATGGCACTGGAACTGCGAATACGGATGCAATAGATAAAATTGATGCGAAGTTATCGCCAATTCCGAAAATATACAGTATTCCATATCAAACTCGAGAGAAATGAGGCTTTTGTTTTTGGTGTTTTCGATTGTTTTAATAACAACAAATCTTTTTGCCTTTTATTTGGTATTTGATTTATGTAGGTACATCCGAAGTATTGGAAAAAACCAAATTGGTGAAGAAGGTGTTGTTCTGTTGGTTTTTCCTGTATTGTATTTGCCTTTGGCCTGGATATTTGGCTTGCTAAAAAGGATACTTGTGGGTGGAAATTTAATTGGCAAACAAAGACTAATTGTGAATACTTTCTACTTTGCTATTCCCTTTATTGAATGTGTTCCTTTGTTTTTTCCCTATTTAGGGACAGGGTGGATTTATTTTTATTTTTCGTTAATCGTTTTGTCAGTTTTGGGATTTATTGTTGACATTTTTTTGATCTACAGTCCCGGTGGTTCACGTTGAATAAAATTCAATCTTTTATTGTTTGAAAAAATTGGCAATTACATTCGGTCTGGCTGAAAGATTTACTAATAACTGAATTGCATGTGTCTTAAATGTTTCTGTGGCTACGAATAAAAGTTTTTTGGGTGGTGTCCCAAATGAGAGTTATTACTGTTTTACCCTCAAAAATAGACAAAGTGCAGTAGCACCCATTTTTCTCATGACTGTCCGGCGCAATGAGGCACA
>CAYNLJ010000542.1:0-1519 GCA_964398005.1 uncultured Caldithrix sp.
CCCATTCTCAAAGAGACTTACGGCATTATTGTTTATCAGGAACAGGTGATGCGTATTGCTTCGGAACTGGCCGGCTTTAGCCTGGCTCAATCCGATTTGATGCGCCGGGCCATGGCCAAAAAGAAGCCGGAAGAGATGAAAAAGCAGAAAGAACTGTTTGTTGCCGGATGTGTCAAAAACAATATCGATAAAAAGGTTGCTCAGGAAATTGCCGATTTAATTGAAAATTTTGCTTCTTACGGATTTAATAAATCGCATGCAGCTGCTTACGCAGTTATTGCCTATCAAACGGCCTACTTAAAAGCACATTTTCCGGCAGAATACATGGCCGCCAACCTTTCCAGCGAAATCGGCAACAGCGATCGGGTGGTCATTTTAATGGAAGAGTGCCGCAACCTGGGTATTAAAATCAAACCACCAGACATCAATTACAGTGAGGCGCATTTTGTACCTCTCAGCGAAAATGAAATCGCCTTTGGTTTGGGCGCCATTAAAAATGTGGGTAGTGCCGCCATTGCTTCTATTGTGGAAGCCCGTAAAAATCATGGCCCTTTTAAAACGATTTTCGACCTGTTGCAGCATGTCGATTTAAGATCTGTAAACAAGAAGGTTCTGGAAAGTCTGATTATGGCGGGTGCCATGGATTCTTTGGAAGGAAATCGGGCGCAACTGTTCGGTATTATTGAAAAGGCCATTGAGTTTGCTCAAAGCCTGCAAAGTCAAAAACAAAAAAATAAACACCAGCGAAGTTTGTTTGATCTGGTTGATGATGAAGAAGAAAAAGACAAATTGATCGCCTATCCGGCCCTGCCTGATGTGCCGGACTGGAATTTGCAGGAGAAACTGAAAAAAGAAAAGGAATTGCTCGGCTTTTATTTTTCCGGCCATCCTCTGGAACCCTATCGACCGATCATCAAATTGTACTGTACCGATGTAAATCAGGTGCGCGAGGCGGTGTCCAACGGAGCCAAACCTCCCCAGTTTTTTTACATTGGTGGACAAATTATCGATCTGCGCACCATTTTAGATCGAAAAAATCAAAAAATGGCCTTTGTTAAAATTGAAGACTTTAACAATATTTACGAAGCAGTGGTCTTTGGTTCGGTTTACCCCCAACTGGAACCTGAGTTAAAGGTCAATAATGTGGTTTGTCTGAAAGGAAAGCTCAATTCGGATCTGGATGAAAACATGCCCAAATTCATTGCTGAAAATATCTGGCCGATTCAGCGCCTGCCGGAGGTCATGACCAAAGCTCTGGTGATTAAGGTTGATCCTGCGGTTTTGAATGATGAGCTGATCTACAAATTAAAACTCAGCTTAACGGGTACTACTGGTGACACACGGTTGTTTTTTGAAATTCCCTCAGAAAACGGCAAACCTTACCGGTTGATTTCCAACAAACTTAAAATTCAGGTAACCCGAAATGTTCTGGTTCAGCTTGAAAATTCCATTGGTCTGGAAAATATTAAAGTTGAGGTCAGGGAACTGTGAAAGTTGTTGTTCAAAGAGTTAAAAATGC
>CAYNLJ010000543.1:0-1518 GCA_964398005.1 uncultured Caldithrix sp.
CCTTTTTTCCCCCGCTTGCGGGGGGACAATGGGGGAAATTTGAACATTCGAAATTCGAGTTTTACCACAAGGAGCAGAACCTCTGCTCGTAGACTGATGATTTTTGTCGAGCGTTTAAAATAAAAATGTTCAGCAAATTTAAACGGAGCATTCTTATGAAAAAACTCGTCTTTATTCTCCTTGCGTTTTCATTTATCATGTGCCAATCTGATCCTTTGGCACGGGTACCACAAAATTACCGACCAGCGGTCAAGCAGGCGCTGCAAAAGGCAGGCGATAATCAACATACATTGCTTGAGTTCCTGAAAGCCTGTCATGATCAGGAAATTGAAGGCGCTGCGTTTTTGCTGGCCTACATGCCGGAACGTGATTTAAAAAACTTAAGCCCTGAATTTTTAATTGAGAACGTCAAGTACGCTTACCAGGCGATGAAGGAAGTAGCCTGGGGCAAAACCATTCCGGACAGCATCTTCCTCAATTACGTTTTGCCTTACGCCAACCTGCATGAACAGCGGGACAACTGGCGTAAGACGTTTTACGAAAAGTTCCTGCCTCTAATTAAACATTTCAATACACCGGGCGAAGCAGTGGTTGAACTGAACAATAAAATCTGGGACATGATTAATGTTCATTACTCAACCAAACGTCCCAAAGCCGACCAAAGTCCCTTTGAGTCCATGGAAGCCGGTATGGCCAGTTGCACCGGACTTTCTATTTTATTGATTGATGCCTGCCGTGCGGTGGGCATTCCGGCGCGCTTCATTAGCGTGCCCATGTGGTACGACAATTCCGGCAACCATTCCTGGGTGGAAATCTGGGACAATGGCTGGCACTTCATCGGAGCCGGCGAACCCGGACCACTGGATGAAACCTGGTTCGAAGAGCGGGCCAGCCATGCCAATAAAAGCGACTGGAAGTACCGCATTTACGCTGTTTCTTACAAAAAGACCGGCCTGAAATTCCCTGATCTTTTTGATCCTACTGTGGATTATTTGTACGCGGTTGATGTGACAGATCGCTACGCCTCCAAACCAGCTGAAACACAGGATGTTGAATTACGGGTTAACGTGATCAGAGCTAAAAGCGGAGAACGATTGGCACTGCCCGTGCAATTGCTGCAGGGAAAGCAAAAATTAGCCGAAGGGCGTTCCCGTAGCGAACGAAACGACATGAATGACTACCTGACTTTCAAAGTACAGCCTAATCAGAATTACCTGCTTTTGGTTAAAACAAATAAAGGTAATCTGAAACAACAGGTACAGACCAGCGAGCAGAAAATTCAGCTGGTGACTATTGAAGTGGAACAATGAAGTTTGAAGAAAGAAGTTTGAAGTGAGAAGGAGGAAGGGGGAAATAAATATTGCAAATTGGGGGAATGTGGTTGGGGATTGGAAATTGGGAATTAGGAATTAGGACCTGGGAATTGGGAATTGGTGAAATCCATTCAACATTCAAAATTCAAAACTCAAAATTTCTTTATCGTAAGTGTGCTTAGCTGCTTTGGCTGGTAATTTTCAA
>CAYNLJ010000544.1:0-1507 GCA_964398005.1 uncultured Caldithrix sp.
AGCTTTATTTTTTACTGAGTGAAAATTATCCTAACAAACATTTTGAAGTGATTAATTTAGGTCTTTCGGCCATTAACAGCTTTACCGTGCTGGACTGGATGCCTGAAATTCTGGAACAGCAACCTGATCTGATTTTAATTTACATGGGCCACAATGAATTTTACGGCGCCTACGGTAGCGGTTCTACTATTTCTTTCGGGCACAATGGCGCCCTGGTGCGATTGATTTTGAAACTGCAGAAACTTCATCTGGTACAAATGATTAAAGCTCTGATTCAAAATTTAACGCCAAAACCAGATACCAAGCAATCAACCACCGTAATGGAAAAAGTCATTGGCGATCGTTCCATTTCCATAGGCTCCAATCTAAGAAAGGTGACCTACCAAAATTTTAGCAATAATTTGGAACTCATATTAGAAAATTGTAAGAATCACCATGTCCCGGTCGTTTTAAGTAAACTGGTTTGCAATCTTAAAGACCAGCCACCGCTGGATTCCTATTCTGCCGGTTCGACCGAAGCGTTAAAATGGTTCAACACAGCTGATTCACTTCTGCAGCAGGGTGACAGCCTTAACGCTTACGAAGGGTACCTCAAGGCCCGCGAATACGATGCCATCCCTTTTCGCGCGCCGGGACGCATTAATGAGATCATTGTGCAAAAGGCAAGGCATTTTAATTTTCACCTGGTTGACATGGAAAGCGTTTTTCGCAGCAAATCCCCTTTCCAAATCCCAGGTAAGAACTTATTTAGCGACCACCTGCACCCAAATCCAGTGGGATACCGCTTAATGGCTAATGCCTTTTTTAAAGCTTTAATAAAAAATGAACTAATCCCAAAACCAGCTAAACTTCATCAACTTAATTCACAACCTTTGTTCGTAACTGATCTGGATTGGGAAATCGGCTCCATTCGTATTTTTAAACTCAACCACAGCTGGCCCTTTTCAACCGGCCCGGTGGATTACAAAAAGTACACGCCCTTGTTTGACCGCTTTACGGCCGACCTGGCCATGGACTTTCTCTTTAAAAACGCTCCCTGGGGACGCGTTCACAGCCAGATGGCCGAACATTACGAAAAAGAAGGCAACCTGGCCAAAGCCTGCGCGGAGTACCAGGCAATCATTGCCATGTACCCGCAAAAAGTAACCTACCACGAAAAATTGATTCGCTGTGCCAAAAAGCTTAAAAACTGGCCCTTGGTTAAGTGGGCCTGCCAAAATGCGCTGCCCTACACTCAGGCCAAAGGCATGTTCTATTACCATCTGGCCATGGCCGAATGGATGATGGGGCATCGAAAAGAAGGGTTAAAATACATTGACCTTGCTTCTCAGGCGCCGGAACTAAACAGAGAACAACTGACCAACATCTTTTTTACGTACGCTCGTTTGCTGATTGAAGTTAAACAGGTAAAAACGGCAAAAGAAGTGCTGGAAGCGCTGATCAAAGAGGTGCCCGACTTTACACCGGCGCAAAAACTTTTACAAAAATTGAACCGTTCGCTTTGATC
>CAYNLJ010000545.1:0-1503 GCA_964398005.1 uncultured Caldithrix sp.
TCATGGTGGGATTACTGTAAGCCCGGCCCATAGCATTGTTGTCACCGTCTGTTTGTGCAAACAGCATGGCGATGGATAGGAGAAGAACGAAGATGGTAAACAGTACACGTTTGTTCATAAAGGCACCTCCTCAGGTTGGTTGAACATTTAAAATGAATGATTTATAAAGATAAAAAAAAATGGGAATAAATCAATAGAAAATCAGAAAATTACAATAATTAATTCAGTTTGTGAACTATCTGAAATTTTCTTATATTCGATCTAATTTCACGTAACAATCAATCATTTTGGAGTATTGTTATGAAGACAACGGGTTGGAGAGCCTTCCTTATTTTTTCTTTAATTTTAGCCGTTACATTCAATAAACTGATAGCAGGTAATACAGGTAAAATTGCCGGGACTGTGGTCGATGCCAATTCCGGTGAACCGATTCCCGGTGCCAATATTATTATTGCCGGCTCCTCATTCGGTGCATCAAGCGAC
This sequence comes from uncultured Caldithrix sp., assembly GCA_964398005.1. Lineage (GTDB taxonomy): Bacteria > Calditrichota > Calditrichia > Calditrichales > Calditrichaceae > Caldithrix. The sequence continues at coordinate 484 of CAYNLJ010000545.1, forward strand.
ATCAATGGCGAGTTCTTTATCATTAATATTCCCCCTGGTGATTATGATGTGGAATGTATTGTGATTGGCTATCAAAAGACGGTTTTTAAAAATGTCCACGTACAATCAGACCAAACCACCATTCTTAATTTTAAAATAAAAGAACAGACCCTCAATCTGGATGAGACCATTGAAGTGGTCGCTGAGAGAGCCCTGGTGCAAAAAGATTTAACGGCTTCCAAAAAAGTAACCACTGCTAAAGAGATACAAAGTATCCCGGCCGAAACTTTTACTCAGGTTCTGGCCACACAAGCCGGTGTAACCCGTGGTGCCGATGGTGCCTTACATATTCGTGGTGGTCGTTCCAATGAAATTGCCTATTTAGTTGATGGTGTTTCTGTAGCTAATCCTTACTCTACAAATGGACTGGCAACAACGGTGGCAAATAACGCCATTCAGGAATTAACCGTGGTCAGCGGCGCTTTTAATGCGGAGTACGGTAATGCCATGAGTGGGGTGGTAAATCTTACTACCAAAGACGGTGGTACAAAATTCCAGGGTAGCATAACAGGGTACACCGGGGATTACATGAGTAAACATGACGATATTTTTCTTAATATTAATGAGGTTAAACCTTTAAGTAATAAAACCCTGGAAGGTACATTATCCGGTCCTATTCCCAAAACAAACGACAAAGTAACATTTTTCTTTTCCGGCAAATACGCGGGTAGTGACGGCTATTTGTATGGGCAAAGAGAACATGATCCCGCTGATTCAGCTAATTTTCAGGGCCGTGTCGAAGAATATTTTGTGGAAACGGAAGAAAAGGTTTTTGAACGTCGGGAAATATTTATTGATGAATGGTACATTGAACGAGGCGGTGATGGTAAAATTGTGCCCATGAATCCAAGTTGGTCCTACAACTTATTGGGAAAGTTGAAAATTAACCTCACTCCTTCCATTATTTTAAGATTAGAATCCATTTTCAATCGTGGTTGGTGGAAAAGCTACACCCATGCCTACAAATTTAATCCTGACGGC